>NZ_JBHUSB010000016.1:20381-121296 GCF_042673905.1 Arthrobacter sp. NPDC057009 | reverse complement strand
GTTTGTATCTGCCCGTATGTGCCGGCCTCCAACCCCGCCCTGGGGGCCTCCCCCTTCCGCGGGGGCGTCGCCGTCGTCGTTTGGGCGCGTCCGGTCATAATCCTCTGACAGCGGACAACCCGTGCAAGGGCGGCACCGAATCCATAGGATTGGTAGCGGCGGGGCTCGGCAGGTGCCGGCCCCGGATCGAATCAACGTTGAGGAGTGACATGGCTACAACACGCAACGCGCACACTGTATGGACCGGAAGCCTGGTTGAGGGCTCAGGCAACACCACGCTGGACAGCTCCGGCCTCGGCACGTTTGATGTCACCTGGAAGGCCCGCACCGAGGCGGCCGAGGGCAAGACCAGCCCCGAAGAACTCATCGCTGCGGCGCACTCCGCCTGCTTCTCCATGGCCTTCAGCCACGAGCTGAGCCAGGCCGGCTTCACCCCGGAAGAGGTCAACACCAAGGCAGAGGTCGGCTTCCAGCCCGGCACCGGCATCACCGGCAGCCACCTGACCCTGAACGCGCGCATCCCCGGCATCTCCGAGGAGGACTTCCAGCGCATCGCGGAATCTGCCAAGAAGGGCTGCCCGGTATCCCAGGCCCTGACCGGCATCGAGATCACCCTGGACGCCACGCTCGCCTCCTGATCTTAAGTCCCAGGTCTTTCGGGATCAGAAAGGCCCTGTTCCCGCTGGTGCATCCAGTGGGGAACAGGGCCTTCGCTTTTTTGGCTGTGCCGGCTTTTCTAGCTGTGCCGGCGGGCCGGCAGCGGAGCCGGGCGCAGCCGGCGGTAGCCCTCACGGGCCGGCGGCCGGTCCGTCGGCAGCTCCTGCACCATCTCCTTCAGCGCCGTGATGCCGGATTCCAGCTGCGGGTCCTGGCGGGCCGCGTAGGCGTGCGGCGGGAACGTCACCTCAATGTCGGGAGCGACGCCGTGGTTTTCGACGCTCCAGCCCACGCCTCCGCCGAACCAGGTGGCGTACCGGGGCTGGGTCACGCCGGTCCCGTCGGCCAGGGTGAACCGGTTATCGATGCCGACGACGCCGCCCCAGGTTCGGGTGCCGATCACAGGGCCGATGCCCCGCAGCTTGGAGACCTGGGTGATGATGTCGCCGTCGGAGCCGGCAAATTCGTCGGCGAGGATGATGACGGGACCGCGCGGGGCGTGGTGCGGATAGGTCCGCGGCTTTTCGCCACGGGGCATGCTCCAGCCGGTCACTTTGCGCCCGATCAGTTCGGCCACGAGCTGGGAGGTGTGCCCGCCGCGGTTGCGGCGGACGTCCACGATCAGGCCGTCCAGCGCCGTCTCGGTGTCCAGGTCCCGGTGCAGCTGCGCCCAGCCGTTGGCCAGCATGTCCGGGATGTGCAGGTAGCCGAACTTGCCGTCGGATGCCTCACGCACCGTGCGGCGGTTGGCATTGACCCAGTCCTGGTACCGGAGCCGCTCCTCATCCCTGATCGGGACGACGGCGATGCGACGCTGCTCCCCCGCTGCCGGGCCGTGGCCGGCGCCGTTGCGAATGGTCAGCTCCACCGCACGCCCGGCCGCGCCCACCAGCTGCATGGCCGGGGTCAGCGAATCCGTGAGGCGCACGCCGTCGATCGCCAACAGGACGTCGCCTGCCTTGGCGTCGGCGCCCGGCCGGGTCAGGGGCGATGTGGCCAGCGGGTCCGATGATTCGCCGGCCAGGATGCGTTCGATTTCCCAGCCTTCGCCGGTGAACGCGAGGTCGGCGCCCAGCCGGCCCTGGCCGTTGCTGCCGTTTTCGGTGGCAGCCGCAGGGCGCACGTAGGCGTGCGACGTGCCCAGTTCGCCGTGCAGCTCCCACAGCAGGTCCACGAGGTCGTCGTAGGATCCGAGCCGGTCCACGATGGGACGGTAGCGGGCGTGGACGGAATCCCAGTCCTGACCCGCCATGTCCTCGGTCCAGAAGAAGTCGCGCTGCAGCCGCCACGCCTCGTCGAACGCCTGCCCCCACACGCTGAGCGGATCCATCAGGACGCGGATGCGGGTCAGGTCCACCTTGACCACCTGGCCGGAGTCCTCGTCGGCCTTGGCGTCCGAGGGCACCACCCGGATCTGCTTGTCGTGGACCAGGACCACCTTCTTGCCGTCGCCGGAGAGGCGGTAGCTTTGCAGGGCCTCCACGAGGGTGGTGGTCTTGCGCTTGGCCAAGTCGAAGCGGACCAGGCTCGGGGCGGCGTTCTTGTCCTCCAGGCTGGCCCTGCCCTCCCCGGTGACTCCGGCGAGGGCGCTGTCGAGCCACAGCAGCGCACCGTCGGCGGCGGCCAGGGCGGAGTAATTCCCCTGCGGGACCGGGACGCTGATCACCCGGTGGGCGAGGCCTTCTGCGTCCACCCTGACGGCGGGCACGGGCTGCCCCTCAGCGGCCGCGTCAGCCTGAACTGCTCCCTCGTCCTCCCCGTCGGCGCCGTCTGGCAGCGCCACGCTGGGCCCGAACGGCGAGGCGGTGTCCGCTGCCAGGGCCACGAGGTAGGGCTTGATCGGGCTGGGGAAGGACAAGTCAAAGGAATGGCCGTCGTACACGGGATCAAAACTGCGGTTGGAGAGGAAGGCCAGGAACTTGCCGTCCGGGGAGAACGACGGCGATTCGTCCCGGAAGCGCCCGTCCGTCACCTCGACGATCGCTGGCTTCCCGGCCTGGCCGTCAGTGCCTTTGGCATCAGTGGCTTGGGCATCGGCGGCTTTGGCCTCCGCAGCGGCGGCGCGGACCAGCCGCAGGCGGCTGCGCGACCCGAATGACGTCACGGGTTCGGACCAGGCGAGCCAAGCGGAGTCCGGCGACCACGCGAGGTCCTCGATGCTGCCCTCGCCGATGCTGGTTACGGCGGTCAGCGTGCCGTCCCGGGTGTCAGCGATGTACACGTCCCCGAACGCGGTGCCGACCGCGAGCCAGCGGCCGTCCGGGCTGGCTTCCATCGCACTGGCCCGTGTTGGTTTGGGGAACCGGACCGTGAAGGGGCTTGATCCGGCCGCAACACTGCCGGTGGCCTGGCTGGCCGCGGTCCCGGCTGCTGCCTCCGCGGGAGCGAGGTCGGCGGCGGCGTCATCGGCCACCGGATGAGTGGCGCGGGCACCGGCGGCACCTGGCCCAGCTATGCCGGCGGCGGAAACGGGCCTGGGCAGGGACACGGGCGGGGACACTGCCTCCTGCTGGACACCGGCGGATGCAGTCCCGGCGGCAGCGCCGGCATTGACAGCTGCGGCCGGTTTTGCAGCGCCGGCCGCGCCATCGTGGGCAGGAACCTGCGGGGCGACTTCCCGGATGAAAAGGGCTTCATCGCCGTCGTGATCCGCCACGTAGGCGATGCGGCCGTCCGGAAGGGGACGCGGCAGGCGGGCGCGCACGCCTGCCGTAGCCTCGACCACGCGGGACGGGCCGTCCTTGTGCCGCAGCCAGTGGATTGTTCCATGGGACTCCACCGCGCTGGCGTCCCCCTTGGTGTCCGGCCGCACGTCACCGAGGTGCTTGGAGACCTTGAGGAGCGCAGGACGGCGGCCCTGGGACGCCGATCCGAGCGTTATGTCCAGCCGGACAGCGTCCGATCCAAGGTCATGCAGCAGCCAGAGTTCACCCGCCGATTCGAAGACCACGCGCTTGCCGTCCGTGGCGGCGTGGCGGACATAGAAGTCCTCGTGGTCGGTGTGGCGCCGCAGGTCCCCGCCGCCAGGCAGGACCGAGTACAGGTTGCCGTAGCCTTCGTGGTCCGAGAGGAAGGCGATGCGCCCGTCCACCCACATGGGGTCGGCGAGGTTGCCGTCGAGTTCCGGGAGGAGCCGCTCGAACTCGCCGTTGCCGTCACTGTCGATCCAGAGCTTTCCGGCGGTGCCGCCACGGTAGCGCTTCCACCAGGCCGGCTCGCGGGACAGCACGCTGCCCACCACCACGGGCTTTTCGTCACCGAGTTCCGGGCCGAACGCCACGGACTCGACCGGTCCCAGCGGCAGTTCCTCAGCCCAGCCTCCCTCCGTGGACAGCCGGTAGGCGTGGGTGTGGCGGCTCTCGGCCTGGCGGAAGGCGCTGGTGACCACGATGTCCCCGGCAGGCGTAAACCCCTTGACGCGGGTGGTGCTGTGCCCGAAGAAGGTCAGCTGGCGGTATCCCCCGCCGTCGACGTCGGCAATGACCACCTCCGGGGCCGTCCCCTGCACGACCGTCCAGACCAGCTTCTTTCCGTCCGGCGTGAAGCGCGGGTTGCGGGCCGGAAGCTGGAGCGACGAAACACGCCACGCACGGCCGCCGCTGATGGGGGCAATCCACACGTCGTCCTCGGCCACAAACGTGACCAGATCGCCGTGAACATGAGGGAACCGGAGGTAACTCGAAGAGGTCATCGTTCGATCATAGTCAAGGTGCGCCTGGCCATCCGGGAAGTGCCCCGCCGTGCCGGACATGGTGAGATGGATCATGCGCATCGTCATGGCCGGCGCCTCCGGGCTCATTGGAACCGCACTCTCTTCCCGCCTCTCCTCAGACGGGCACGACGTCGTCCGGCTGGTCCGCCGGGCGCCGTCGTCGCCGTCGGAGATCCCCTGGGATCCCGCCACCGGAACCCTGGATCCGGCCTGCCTGGACGGAGCCGACGCCGTCATTAACCTCTCCGGCGCGAACATCGGCGCCAGACCGTGGACGCCACACCGGATCGATGAGCTGTTCCGTTCACGGCTCGACCCCACCCGCACGCTCGCGGCAGCCATGCGCCGCCTCGACTCCCCGCCGCTGACCTTCATCAGCCAGTCCGGGGCGGGCTACTACGGCGACGCCGGCCACGACCTTTTGACGGAAAGCGCCCCTGCAGGGCAGGGCATCATGGCGCGCATCTGCGTGGAGTGGGAAGCGGCAGCCCACGAAGCCCCCTCAGGCGTCCGCGTGGTAACGCCACGGACCGCCGTGGTGCTGAGCAGGTCCGGCGGAGCCCTGGGCCGCCTGCTGCCCCTGCTGCGGGCCGGCATTGGCGGACCGCTGGGCAGCGGCCGGCAGTATTGGCCGTGGATCACGCTCCCCGACCTCAGCTCCGCGTTCGGGTTCCTCCTGACATCCGGGACCTCGGGCCCCGTGAATGTGGCGGCGCCGGAAACCTCGGATGTGAACACCCTGGTGGCCGCCCTGGCAGGGGCGCTCCACCGTCCCGCCCTGCTGCGCGTGCCGGCCCCGGCGCTGCGCCTGGTCATGGGCAAGCTGGCGGATGAACTCCTGCTCGCCAGCCAGCGGATCGAGCCCACGCTGCTCCAGGACAGCGGGTTCACCTGGCAGCATCCGTCGATCGCGAGTGCCGCCGATTGGGTGGCCAGCGACAAGTAGTCCCTTCGCTGCCAGTCCGCCTTCTGTTTCAGGACGCTTCAGCCCGCCTCAGGCCGACTCAGTCCGCGAGGATATCCGCGATGCGCCAGCGCCCCTCCACCTGGACAAGCACCAGCCGCAGCCGGACAGCCTGCTGCGGTGCGCCCGTCGCCCCGACTCCGCCGTCCACTCCCTGCTCCTCGTAGCCCGTCGCCGACGATGTCGCGGCCACCACCGCCCTTGTGGGCGTGCTTTCGGGCAGGCGGCGGAGACCGGTCAGGCTGGTCCTGAACCCGGCAAGCACTGTTCCGGATCTCTCGAGACGTGTGCGGATTGCCCGGTCCGCGGCATGGGCAGGGGTGTTCGGTGCGTTGACGTCGTCGAGCCAGTTCAGCCTGCCGTCCCGCAGCGCCAACGAACGCAGCTCCGCCAGGCCGCGCACCGCTTCGACGGGATCCTTTGCCGCGAGCTGCCGCCGTACGTCATCCGGGACGCCGGCTTGTTGCTGCACAGCGCCCTGCGGGGATCCGGGGCCGCCAGCCGGAAGGACGCCTTGGCCGCTGGCGGCTGGTTGCCCGGTTTCCGGGCCCGGATTCTGCGCCACTGGGCCTGACTGCTGTGCAGCGCCGGGCAGTTCCACGCCAGGCAGTCCCAGAAGTGCGGCGCCGGAAAGTACCGCCGCCGTACACGCACCGCCCGCCACGGCCAGCCGCCGGCTGCGGCGCCCGGCGCCGACGGTCCTGCGGACCCGTGCGGGCGAAGCGACAGACGCCGTGCTGTCCGTGGTTCGCTTCTCTGCGCTGTCTCTGACGGAGGAGCGCCTGTCGGATGAATGCCTGACGGAGGAGCGCGTAGCGGAGGAGTGCCCGACCGCTATGTGTCTGCCTGCAGCAAGTCTGGTTGCAGTCTCTCTGCCAGCAGTGTGTCTGGCTGCAGTGTGTCTGGCTGCCCGGCTGACAGCGTCCCGCCGGCCGGTCGCGTGCCCAACGCCTTGGTTGAGCCGGGCAGACCCGGACCCGGATTCCCTTGCCACCGCACGCGGGAGCGGTGGCAAGGGAACCGCGGTTTCGCCGCGCGGCGACAGCCGGATGACGGCCCTGACCCAGCCTGTGGTCTTCAGCCGTCTGGCCCAGGAGTGGAGGCAGTTCCGGAGCCGTCCACCGGGCGGCGGGAGGGGCCGTCGCGTCAGCAGCTCTGGCAGGACGGTGTCATGCACTGAACGGGACAGGTCTACGGGGACCGCGGCCGCGCTGCAGTACACGGCCCTGGCAAACTCACCCGCGGCGGGACGTTGCCGCCGGTCATCGCTGAGGCCCGCCTCCAGCGCTGCCGCCAGCTCGGCGGGGACTTCCGGAACAAGCAGGGACAGCGGCGGCCTGGCCGCTGACGGCGGTGGAGGCTGGCCGGTGAGACAGTACCAGCCCAGTGCAGCGGCCGCGTAGACGTCGCGTCCCGGCTGGAGTCCTGCCCGGACCGCATCCAACGGAGCCGGATCCGCGAAGCCGTCAGTACGCTGGTCCGGAACTCCGGAGGCGTCGCCCACCATCCGCGCGACACCCAGGTCGGCCAGCAGAGGCTTTCCGTGGGCGGTGAAGAGAACGTTGCCGGGTGCCACGTCGGAGTGAGTGAACCCTTTGCCGTGCAGATAGCCCAGAACCTGCGCGATCGGCGTCAGGACGGTGACGGTCTCGCCGACGCCCAACCGGCCCCTCGCGGTGACCAGCTGCTGGAGGGAGCCCCCGGCGGCATAGTCCATCAGGAGCCCGAAGCTGCCCTCCTGGGGTTCACCGGTTCTGACAAGGCCGTAGGCCTTAACCAGGTGTTCGTGGTCCAGGACGGACATCACCAGGAGTTCACGGCGGACATCCTCCTCGCGGGCGGTTCCGCCACCGGCTTCGAGAGTGCTGGATCCCTCGCTGCCTGCCGGCCTGCCGAAGCACTTCAGGGCCAGCTTCACTCCTGTGGAGTCCTGCGAGACCAGCCACACTTCGGCATTGCCGCCGTGGCCCAACCGGCGGCAGACGGAGTAGCCCTCGACAGCAGGCGCCTCCCCCGACGGAACCCGCATTTGCGCTCTCTGGCTTTCCGGGCTGAAGCTCTCCTGGCCGGTGCATTCGGGATTGTGATGCTCCAAGTTCTGCTGGTCCATGGTTAAGGAGTACCGGAAAGCCGCATTTCCTGCAGAAGTTATCCACAGGCAGACCTGGCCGTTTGCCCGGCACCCGGGATGGCGCGGAATGTGACCGGGAACAGGGTGAGAGCTTGGGCACACTATCGGGCAGGATGGCGGCTGAGGTCTAAGCTGGAATGCATGACTCTTGAGTTCACAAAGCTCGGTCTTGCCCCGGATTTCGTCGATTACAGCCACGCCTGGGACATCCAGCGCGAAATCCATGAAAATGTCCTGGCCGGCAAGGCCCCCAGCACAGTACTCCTCCTCGAACACGCCGCCGTCTACACGGCCGGAAAACTGACAGAGGATCATGAGCGGCCGTTCGACGGCACCCCCGTGGTTCCCGTGGACCGCGGCGGCAAGCTCACCTGGCACGGACCGGGCCAGCTCATCGGATACCCGATTATCAAGCTGAAGAACAAGGCCGGAATCCGTGACTATGTGGAGCGCCTGGAGGCCGTGATCATAGCGGTCCTCGCTGACTACGGCATCGCTGCCGTCCGGATCAAGGGCCGCGCAGG
This sequence comes from Arthrobacter sp. NPDC057009, assembly GCF_042673905.1. Lineage (NCBI taxonomy): Bacteria > Bacillati > Actinomycetota > Actinomycetes > Micrococcales > Micrococcaceae > Arthrobacter > Arthrobacter sp. NPDC057009. Next base: position 113,308 of record NZ_JBHUSB010000016.1, on the reverse strand, counting down.
TGTGTGGATCGAGGCGGATGCCAAGGGTCCCGACCGCAAGATCGCCGCCATCGGAATCAGGGTCAGCCAGGGCGTCACTATGCACGGATTCGCCATCAACTGCAATAACGACCTCGCACCCTACGGCCAGATCATCGCCTGCGGAATCACGGATGCCGGTGTGACCACCATCGCCCAGGAAACGGGCCGCGATGTGTCCCCGGCCGATCTCGTTTCGCGGATCATCGAGGAACTGCGCAACAATGAAGACGCCCTAGTTGCAACCCCCGAAGGAGCTCTCCTGTGACCCTGGCACCAGAAGGCCGGAAAATGCTGCGGATCGAGCAGCGCAACGCGGCCACCCCGGTGGAACGCAAACCGGACTGGATCAAGGCCAAGGTCCAGATGGGCCCGGAATTCGTCGGCCTGAAGAACCTGGTCAAAAAGGAGGGCCTGCACACCGTCTGCGAAGAGGCCGGCTGCCCCAACATCTTTGAATGCTGGGAAGACAAGGAAGCCACCTTCCTCATCGGCGGCTCCGAATGCACCCGCCGCTGCGACTTCTGCCAGATCGACACCGGCAAACCCTCCCCCGTGGACCGGTTCGAACCCACCAAGGTCGCCCGCTCCGTGCAGTCCATGCAGCTCCGGTACGCCACCGTCACCGGCGTCGCCCGCGACGACCTCGAGGACGAAGGCGTCTGGCTCTACGCCGAAACGGTCCGCAAGATCCATGAACTGAACCCCGGCACCGGCGTCGAACTGCTCATCCCCGACTTCTCCGGCAACCCCGGCCACATCCGTGCGATCTGCGACTCCAAACCTGAGGTGTTCGCGCACAACGTCGAAACCGTGCCCCGGATCTTCAAGCGCATCCGCCCCGCGTTCCGCTACGAACGCTCCCTGGACGTCATCACCCAGGGCCGGAACCTGGGCATGGTCACCAAATCCAACCTCATCCTGGGCATGGGCGAAACCCGCGAGGAGATCTCCGAGGCCCTGCGCGACCTGCACCAGGCCGGCTGCGACCTGATCACCATCACCCAGTACCTCCGCCCGAGTGAGCGGCACCTGCCCGTGGACCGCTGGGTCAAGCCCCAGGAATTCGTGGACCTGCAGCACGAAGCCGAAGAGATCGGCTTCCTTGGCGTCATGTCCGGGCCCCTGGTCCGCTCCTCCTACCGCGCCGGCCGGCTCTGGGCCACCGCCATGCGCAAAAAAGGCCGCGACATCCCCGCCGAACTCGCCCACATCGCCGAGGGCATCCAGGACTCCGGAACCACCCGCCAGGAAGCCAGCACCCTGCTGGCGGCGCACCAGTAGCACCAGGCATTTCCCACGGTCAGGGGCCGGACACCGGAACATTCCGGCGTCCGGCCCTTTGTCGTGAATCACGTAGAATTAAGGCACTATGGCGAAATCCCCTGACTCCAGCAACAACACTCCTGCGGCCGCTGACGCCTCCAAGCGCGGACTTTTCGGGCGCAAGCCCAAAACCGTGAAGGCGAAGAAGCCCAGCCGGCTCAAGCAGATCCGCGAGGTCTTCAACATGACCCGCCGCCACGACCCCATGGTTCCGTGGCTCATGCTGCTGGCGTTCCTGGGCGTCGTCGCCGTCAGCTTCCTCGTCGGCTTCCTTCTGGACAACTGGATCACGGGCCTGATCATCGGCATCCCGCTTGGTTTCCTGGCGGCCACGCTGATCCTGTCGCGCCGGGCCGAACGTGCTGCGTTTGCGCAGATCGAGAACCAGCCGGGTGCCTCGGGCGCCGCGCTGGGCACGCTCCGGCGGGGCTGGATTACCGAGGAGCAGCCCGTGGCTGTGAACCCGCGGACCCAGGACGCCGTTTTCCGCGCGATCGGGCGTCCCGGCGTCATCCTCGTTAGTGAGGGACCCACGCATCGCGTGCGCCCGCTGATCGAAGGCGAGCGGAAAAAGCTGGCCCGCATCCTTCCCAACGTCACCATCCACGTCATCGAAACAGGGCGCGGTGAGGGTCAGGTCCCCATCAGCCAGGTGGCGAAGAAGATGAACAAGCTCAACAAGGAGCTCACCAAGACCGAGGTCAGCGCCGTGTCCAAGCGCATTTCATCGCTGGGCACCCGCCTTCCGATCCCCAAGGGCGTGGACCCCTACAAGGCCCGCCCCCAGCGCGGACGCTAATCCGCCTGAACCGCCCCGGTGGCCGCCGCATCTGCGCCGGCCCCGGGGCGTTTCCTTTGAGCGGCAGGTTCCATTTGAACCAAATGCTGCAAACCAGCCAGACCCCAGCAACTACAGAAGCCGGAGCCTCCTGTGAAATTCCCGTCCCCGTCCGCCGTCATCCGTGCGTTCCGCCTGCTTGCGGTCGCCGAGGCCTTTAGCTGGGCCGCCCTTCTGGTCGGCATGTACTTCAAATGGATCGCCAAGACCACCGAACTCGGCGTGGAGATCGCCGGACCCGTGCACGGTGCACTGTTCATCGGCTACAGCGTGGCGGCCCTCGTCCTGTGGCGGCTGCAGCGCTGGCCATTCGTCGTGGCGCTGTTTGCCGGCCTCTCCGCAGTCTTCCCCTTCGCCACGGTCCTGTTTGAGCGGTGGGCGCTCCGCCGCGGGCACCTCTCGGCCCGCCAGCTGGATGCGGACCAGCTACATGCGGACGAGGACCGTGTTCATGGCCTTGTCATGGAGCCCGCGCTGGTCGGGGTCGAAGATGACCGCAGGGATCACCAGGCAGAGCAGGACGGTGCGGACGAGGGCGGCCAGCGGGCCGGCCGCTGAGCCGTCCGGCTTCACCACGTGGATGCCCATGGCACGGTGGCCGATGCTGTAGCCGAGGGTTCCGATCAGCAGGATCTGTTCAACTGCGAATACGGCGAGCGTGGCCATGGAGTTGCCCGACAGGAACACGTTGCTGATCAGCAGGGCAATGGTCCAGTCAATGATGATCGCCAGGATCCTGCGGCCAGCGCGGGCCATGGATCCGGGGCCTGATTCGGGGAAGCCCAGGCGTTCCCCGGGGTACCTGGAAATGCCGGAAGTGTCCGGTCCGGTGAGCCACGAACCGATGTCTTTGCGATCTACCACCTACCAAGTTTAGCGAGCCACGTGCGGCCTCGTTTACCCAAGCGCCTGCGGTCCTGTTACCCAGGCGCCGGCGGCAGGGAACGTTCACACTCTGGATGGGCGTGGACCACAGTGTGGACTCCGTATAGCGTTTACATATCAGGAGGTTCTGTAACCTGCCGGAAACAATGTGGACACGGACGGGAAATCCCGAATCCCTAGGGTGGTAACAGTTGCCAGCGAGCCGGGAGCGGGGCACTTTTGTGCTTCCGCCCCGTGGATTGCGCCGGACCACTTGGCTTTTCAGCCAGTTATTACATATGCGTAAGGAGCATAGATGTTCAAGACTGCGGACGAAGTCCTCAAGTTCATCAAAGATGAAGACATTCGGTTTATCGATATCCGCTTCACCGACCTCCCCGGCGTTCAGCAGCACTTCAACGTGCCCGCCAAGAGCGTGGACGCCGACTTCTTCGTCAACGGCCAGCTGTTCGATGGCTCTTCCATCCGCGGCTTCCAGGGCATCGCCGAGTCTGACATGCAGCTCATCCCGGACGTCACCACCGCGTTCCTGGACACCTTCCGCATGGAGAAGACCCTTGCGCTGAACTTCTCCATCGTGAACCCCCGCACGGGCGACCCGTACCACCGCGACCCCCGTGGCGTGGCAGAGAAGGCTGAAGCCTACCTCGCCTCCACCGGCATCGCCGACACCGCGTTCTTCGCTCCCGAAGCAGAGTTCTTCGTGTTCGACAACGTCCAGTACCAGTCCTCCCCCGAGGGCAGCTTCTACAAGATCGACTCCGAAGAAGCCCACTGGAACACCGGCCGCGAAGAAGAGGGCGGCAACCTGGGCTACAAGACCCCCGTCAAGGGCGGTTACTTCCCGGTTTCCCCGACCGACAAGCAGGCCGACCTGCGTGACGCCATGTGTGTCGCCCTGGACGAGGCCGGCCTCGAGGTTGAGCGCAGCCACCACGAAGTTGGCTCCGCCGGCCAGGCCGAGATCAACTACAAGTTCACCACGCTGACCCACGCGGCTGATGACCTGCAGAAGTTCAAGTACGTCATCAAGAACACCGCCGACGCCTGGGGCAAGTCCGTCACCTTCATGCCGAAGCCGGTCTTCGGTGACAACGGCTCGGGCATGCACTGCCACCAGTCGCTGTGGAGCAACGGCGAGCCGCTGTTCTACGACGAGAAGGGCTACGCCGGCCTGTCCGACACCGCCCGCTGGTACATCGGCGGCCTGCTGAAGCACGCCGACGCCGTGCTCGCGTTCACCAACCCGACGGTCAACTCCTACCGCCGCCTGGTCAAGGGCTTCGAGGCCCCGGTCAACATGGTGTACTCGCAGGGCAACCGCTCCGCCGGTATCCGCATCCCGATCACGGGTTCCAACCCGAAGGCCAAGCGCATCGAGTTCCGCGCTCCGGACCCGTCCTCCAACCCGTACCTGGCCTTCGCTGCCCAGCTGATGGCCGGCATTGACGGCATCCGCAACCGCATCGAACCCCCGGCTCCGATCGACAAGGACCTCTACGAGCTGCCCGCCGAGGAAGCCAAGGACATCCCCAAGGCTCCGGGCACCCTCGAGGAAGCCCTGGAGGCCCTGCGCGAGGACAACGAGTTCCTGCAGGCTGGCGGCGTGTTCACCCAGGACCTGATCGACACCTGGATCGAGTACAAGTACGAGAACGAGATCCGCCCGCTGTCGCTGCGCCCGAACCCCTACGAGTTCGAGCTCTACTACGGCGTCTAGCTAGATCACGCGGCTAAAGCGGCCGTAGTCCGCAGGCAGTCCGCAAGAATCCCGCTACAGAAAAGGCCGGCCCCAGGTTTCACCACCTGAAGCCGGCCTTTTTACTTCCCCGCATGCGCCTATGCCCGCTGCTCACTCCGTGAGTTCAGCCGCTCCCCTAGCACCTTGGCGACAGCCGCTCTGGCGGATTCCTCCTTATCGGGCCACATACGCCCGTAGGTGTCCAGCGTGGTCTTTGCCGATGAATGTCGCAGGCTCTTCTGAACAACCTTCACGTCAAGGCCTTGGGCAATAAGCAGTGAAGCGAAGTAGTGCCGAAAATCGTGGAACCTGAAGCCCTCCGGCAGGTCTTTGACAGTTGCCCGCGCCTCTCGGAAATAGTGCTCGAGGCGGTACGGCGACAGGGCCCGCTCCCCACTCGTCGGTAACGAGCGTTTCGCTCCCCCACTTCACATGGTTTACCGACAGCTCGAGGCACAGAATCTGAGGGATCGGGATTGGCGTCCTGGACTCCTCAGTCTTGAGCTCCACGCCGGGATACTGAATGGCGGGTGAGATAAGTCCGCGCATGAAGTCCACGTCGGAAACACGCAGCGCCACGGCCTCAGCAACGCGAAGCCCTGCGAACGCGGCTAGTAGAACGGCGGGACGTTGACCAGCCGGCATCGCATCATGTAACGCCCACACCTGCTCGGTGGTGGCGACATACGGCCTCTGTTTTCCGGCCTTCGGCGCCGTGCGCCGACTCAACGGCGACTTTGGCAGCAGCCCGTCATGGACGGCATCAGAAAAAAAGCTGCCCCATCCGGGAGTGCAGGGCGTACACCGTAGAATCAGCCAGACCTTCGGCACTGAGTTTCGCCGTCCACGCCTTGACCTCGGATGGCCGCACACTCTTCAGCGCACGTTCCCGAAAGCATCATTAATGTGGCGTGGTGAAACAGGACGTTGCAGCGCTCCCGCGGCTGCTAGGGAACATGGGCCGCCGACGCGGATGTATTGGGTTCATGCCCATGTTTCCCTTGCCGGCGTCGAGTATGACTTTCTGGCGCCGGAGGTGGAGGGTGACCGTGCCGACATTCGTTCTTGGGAGTATGGGCACTGGCCGAGGGTGGAGGCTGCTGTTCCGCTGAAGGGCGGCGGCAGCGTCAAGGTGTATGCGGAGGCTATGCGCTGGGGACCAAACCAGGTCACTGCCCGGTGGCAGGATGACGAGGGCGTTACCACTCGGCTTGGATCCCCGCGGCCAACGTTCGCCGCCTCACAGCCTCGGAGTGGGACATCATCCAATATCACCAATGCCCGCCCGAACTACGCTCCATCCAATGGGGAAAGCGGCTCCCCGGATTCCTGCCAGAGTAGACGTGCGCAGCGGTGCACCGCACTATTAGCCCGGCCGGTGGCTCAGGACGACAGGACCTTGCTAGCGTTATCGGCGAACTTCTGACGTAGTTCCACGATCTTTACCCGTCCGTTTCGGTCTACGCGGTCTGTCAGCGCCTGGAACTGAGCGCTCGATCCGTTGTAGTTTGTCAGCATCAGGTACCGCTCATACAGCTCGGTCGTCAGCGCCCTCGCCGTATCTTGAAGATCCTGTGGGGAAAAGAATTCCATACCCCATGCCGAATTGACGAACTGCCTGTTCTTCACTTCCAGTTCAGTTAGGTAGGCGTTCACATTGTGGGTCTCCTGGTGCGATAGGGCATACAGATAGTCCAGTTGTGCGTCCTCAAACAACCTCGAGTTCGTCAGGAATTCCTTGTAAGAAGTCGCACGCTGATCCCTCAGAAATTCATCACGTTTCCGCTTGTTCTCTTCCTGAATGCTTCGTTCAGTGGACTGCTGTGCCCGGTTCGCGGCGTTTTCGCTCGCTTGGTAAGCCATCTGTGCATTGACTACAGAGAAGGCTCCGCTGATGAGGGAGCCAGCTAAGACCCCAATCAAACCCCACAGGGCCGGATTTCTGTCTTTACTCGACTTCGTGCCCCCCGGCGTCCCTGAGTCGAGCGATTTATCGCTTGAACTCATAGTGAAAAGGATAAGCCCGTTACGGATTTACCGGAATGAATACGAGAGGACATTGCCGGACCTTGGGCCTATTGACGGTCGAACGTGGGAACCCGCTGTCTGGATGGGTGACTCGACCGCCGGTTAGCATCTACCCATGACAGATACCCCTGACACGACAAGCACAGTTCCTGAGCCTGGTAGGGATGATGGGCGGAGGGGCAGGTACCCGGCGCATCTGGTGTTGTGGAACCTTGACGATGTTGTTCGAATGTTGGGTATTAGCCGCAGCACGGCTTATCGGCACCTGAAAGAAAAGCCTTGGTCGCATCACCGTATCGGCACGGATCTTAAGTTTTCTGAGGCGGACATTGAAGTTATCCACGCCCTATATAAGCAGCCGGTGCCTGAACCGCGGAGGACGCCGCGTGTCGGGACACGGGCAAACCGAGCCCGTAGGAATAGCGGCAAAGATCACCTCTAGTCCGCAGAGAGTCCGCAAAAAGTCCGCAAGAAGTCCGCAAACCGTCGAAATCAAACAACCATTGCCAACAACAAAAACCGCGGAATCTAGCGGTATGCGGCATCATCCGACAACAGCCAACCAGGTTGTTTTAGTTCGAGCTCTACTACGGCGTCTGGTCTGACTCGTCTGACTATTTTTCCCGGCTATGCGCCACGTTCCGGTTATGCACCCCGGCAGGATTCGGCTGCGTACCGTCCCCAGAGCGAGTCCGGACCGGTGCCGCCAAAGGCCTCCCGGTCATCCCGCAGCGCGCGGCACAGAACGGGTGAGTCCGCGAAACTCCGGCGCATGTACGCCTCCCAGTCCGTCTTCTCGGACGTGAAGGCCTGCGTTCCCATCTGGTACTTCAGGTGGGCAAAGTGATCCAGGATCCGGTGGGCCGTCGCTTCGGCCCGGCCCGCCAGCTGCTGTGCCTCCTGCTTCGCCGCAGGATCCCGGATCGCCGCCGCGTCCGGCAGCTCCTGGCGGTGCCAGAAGTAGGGCTGCAGGTCCACGTTGTCCACGAAGATCCTGTCGATTTCCTGTTGCTGGGCATAGAGGGAGGACGCGGTGCTGCTTTCCAAGGTGCTCCTGATGCCGAGGTACTGGTAGGCCGCCGCGATGAGCGTGGCGGCCACGCCTGCCCCGATGAGGAGCAGCTCTGCCCTCCTGAGCCTGCGGGCACCGTTTCCCTTCGCGCGCGCCCGTGCGTGATCCTCATCCTGGCGCCGTTGGTGCGCCGAAAGCTGGCTCCAGGCGTGCTGAGACCGGGAGCCAGCCTGTTCCGGCGAGTGCCTCCGAGACGAAGACCCTTTCAAGCCTTCCCCCCAACAAGGTTTGAAGTGCACTGCCAAGACCCAGCGTAGGCACGCCCCCGTGCCGGCGCAACGTTCCGGCGGTGTTTTCGGGCAGGTTCGACGGTCAGAAGGCGGCGTACATGGTCCGCTGCGGACCGGCCTCGCTGCCCAGATAGGCGCCTTTGTCGGCAAAACCCGCCTTCAAGTACGCTCCCTGCCCGGCGGGGTTGTGCTCGTTGACTGAAAGCACGACGCCGGCCTGCCCGCCTCCCAGCCTGGCTGTCAGTTTGGCGGCCGCCGCCACCGCCGCTGAGGCTGCCGCCTGTCCCAGGCCCTGGCCCTGCCGCCGCCTGTCGATCAGGAACCCGCGCAGCAGCCATGCGGAGTCGTCGTCGGGCCAGCCCGCGAGGCGGGCTGCCCCCGACTGCAGGGTCAGCACCCCGGCTGCCCTGCCGCCGGCCTCGATGACATAGGGCCTGCGGGACGGGTCCTCGAGCCCCGCCAGCATCATGCGCAGGGGGTCGCCCACAAACTCCTGCTGGCCAGGGGCGAGTTCCAGTTCCGCCACCGCACCCAGCTGGATGGCCCGGGCATCGGCATCCAGGTCGCGCAATGGAATGAGCCATACGTCCGGACACATACGCTGTCAGGAAGCAGGTGCCGTCCCGTCCGCGGGCGGGCCTGCCGGATCCATCCACATGACCTCCCACAGGTGCCCGTCGGGGTCCTGGAAGCTGTGGCTGTACATGAAGCCGTAATCCTGCACCGGCTGTGATTCTGTTCCGCCTTCTGCCAAGGCCTTGCTCACCATCTGGTCCACAGCCTCCCGGCTGTCCACGGAGAAGGCCATGATGGCTTCATGGGCCGAGGTTGCGTCCACAATCTCCTTCGAGGTGAACGTCTTGAAGAACTTCTCCACGAGGAACATGACATAGGCGTCGTCGTTGATCACCATGCACGTGGCGTTCTCGTCCGTGTAGTCCTGGTTGAACGTGAAGCCCAGGGCGGTGAAGAAGCGCGTGGACCGGTCGAGGTCCTTGACGGGCAGGTTCATGAAGATTTGGGTAGCCATGCGCCCAAACCTAGCACCGGTTTACTGGCCGTAGAAGACCTTCTCAAAGACCCCCCGGGCACGCCTGCTCACCCGCAGATAGTTCTCCTCGAACGCCGTGGCCATCCCTTCCTCGTAGCCGCACCATCTGGCCACGGCCTCCAGGTCGCGGCGGGACGAGGGCAGCAGGTCGGAGGCGCGGCCCGTCCAGATCACGTTCGCAGAACGGATCCGGCTGGCGAGCCGCCACGCGTCGGCCAGCAGGGCGGCGTCACCGTCTTCCAGCAGCCCGAGTGACGCAGCCGCGCGGAGGGCCTTCAGTGTGGATGTGGTCCGCAGTTCGGGATGTTTTCCGGCGTGCTGCAGCTGCAGCAGCTGAACGAGCCATTCCACATCGCTGAGGCCGCCCCGCCCCAGTTTGAGGTGCCTGGCGGGATCGGCACCGCGGGGAAGCCGCTCGGACTCAACCCGTGCCTTGATGCGCCGTATCTCCCTGACATCCGCGTCGGAGACGGTCTCCGGGTACCGGATGGGATCGATCAGCTTCACGAAGTCGGCCGCGAGCCCGTCGTCGCCGGCGATCGGCCGGGCACGGAGCAGTGCCTGCGCTTCCCAGATGAGCGACCAGCGGCGGTAGTACTCGCTGTAGGACTCCAGCGACCGCACCATGGCGCCGCTCTTGCCCTCCGGGCGGAGGTCGGCGTCGACGGCCAGGACCCGCTCAGCCATGATCGCCGGCTTGAGCGGCTGCGTCAGGAGGCTGGACACGTGGGCCACGATCTTGGCGGCCTGCTGCTGGGCTTCGTCGTCGGAGGCACCGGGCAGCGCACGGTGGACGTACAGGACATCGGCGTCTGACCCGTAGCCGATCTCCTGCCCGCCCTGCCTGCCCATGGCCACCACCAGCACCGAGGTCTTCAGCGGGCCGGCGGCGGAGACAATGTTTTCTGCCACCCGCAGGGCACCCAGGATGGCGGCCCGGTCCGTTTCGGCCAGCGCCTCCCCCACCTGGTCCTGGGCGAGGAGCCCGGCGCTGTCCGCGATGGCGATCCGCAGGATTTCCCGGCGGCGGATGAGCCGGATGAGGCGCATGGCGCTTTCCGGGTCGGCGTGCCGGGACATCTTGGAGGCGATCTCGCCCCACTGGGCCTCGAAGCTGAGCGGCGTCAGGTCCTTGTCCGTTCCCAGCCAGGACACTGATTCCGGCGATACTTCGAGCAGGTCGGCGATGAGGCGCGAGTTGGAGAGCATGTGGCACAGCCGTTCGGCGGCTGCGGCCGAGTCGCGGAGCATGCCGAGGTACCAGTGGGTTGTGCCGAGGGACTCGCTGATCCTGCGGAACGCGAGCAGCCCGGCGTCGGGGTCTACGCCCTCGGCCAGCCAGCCGAGGAGGATGGGCAGCAGCTGCCGCTGCAGCGCGGACCGTCGGCTGACCCCGCCCGTCAGTGCCTCGATGTGGCGGAGGGCGCCCTGCGGGTCCCGGTAACCGAGCGCCGCGAGCCGGCCCTGCGCGGCTTCCGGCGTCAGGCGCGCATCCTCGCTGCTGAGCTTTGCGGCCGTGTTCAGGAGCGGACGGTAGAAGATCCGGTCGTGGAGTTCGCGCACCGAGCGCTTTGTCCGCTGCCACGCGGCCAGCAGCGCATCCGGGTGGGGCCGGTCGGTGGAGAACGGTCCCAGCACCGCCTTGGCGAGGGTCCGGAGGGCTTCCTCTTTGACGGGCATCAGGTGGGTGCGGCGCAACTGGAAAAGCTGGATGCGGTGTTCGAGGAGCCGCAGATACCGGTAGGCGCGGTCGAATTCGGCTGCGTCCGCCCGGCCGATGTAGCCGCCGGTCGAGAGCGCAGCGATGGCCGACGTCGTGTCCCGGCGCCGGAGCGATTCGTCTGATTTGCCGTGCACGAGCTGGAGCAGCTGGACGGTGAATTCAACGTCGCGCAGCCCGCCCCGGCCCAGCTTGATTTGCCGCTGTTCCTCGGCCGGGGGGATGTGTTCGGTCACCCGGCGGCGCATGGCCTGAACAGATTCCACGAATCCGTCCCGGCTCGCCGAGGTCCACACGAGCGGTGAAACGGCCTCCTCGTACCGGGCGCCCAGCTCTGCGTCACCCGCAATGGTCCTGGCTTTCAGAAGTGCCTGGAACTCCCAGCTTTCCGCCCAGCGGGCGTAGTAGCTCTGGTGTGAGGCGAGCGTCCTGACCAGCGGGCCGGACTTACCCTCCGGGCGGAGGTTGGCGTCAACTTCCCACAGGCCCGGTTCACGGGCCGGGGAGGAAATGGCGCGCGAGATGCCGGAGGCCAGCGCCGTGCCGATGGTGTTGGCCCGGGCGTCGTCCAGCTCCCCTGCCTCCACCACGTAAATGACATCGACGTCGGAAATGTAGTTAAGTTCGCGGGCACCGCACTTGCCCATCCCGATCACTGACAGTGCGACGTCGGCGACCTCGCCGGCGTCGAACTTTTCCGCCGCTTCAGCGCGGGAGACCGCGAGGGCGGCCTCGATGGCGGCCCCTGCCAGGTCGGCAAGTTCGGCACCGACGGCGGGCATGAAGTCCAGCGGGTCAGCGGCGCAGAGGTCCTTGACGGCGAGGTCCACCACGCCCCGGCGGTACGCGGTGCGCAGTGCCTCATAGGCCTCCGGGCCGGCGATGCCTGCCACCGGACGGGCGGCGCTGGGGTCGGCGCGGACGGACCTGAGCAGCTGGGCGCGCAGCTCGGCGGGGTCTGCCGGGAGCGGTTCCGGACTGGCGTTCACGCTGAACGCGTCCAGGTGCTCCGGACGCCTGATCAGGAACTCACCAAGGGCCTCGCTGGCGCCCAGGACCCGGTACAGCGGTTCGCTCACGTCCGTGTCCGCCGCTGCCAGCTTCCGCAGGTCGGGGTGCTTTTCGATCAGCCGGACAAGCGACTGCAGGGCGGCATCCGGGTTGGCCGCCAGTTGCAGGCCGGCAAACAGGACATCCTGGTCAATGCCCTCCAGCTCGGGGGCGGCGAGGAACCGCTCCCCCTTCTCCAGGTCACTGAAGCCGGCGGTAATGAGCCGGCGGGCCAAGCTCACCGCGGCCGCCTACAGAATGGCCAGGTTGCGCTGCAGCTCATAGGGGGTGACCTGCAGGCGGTAGTCCTGCCATTCCGCGCGCTTGTTCCGAAGGAAGTGCTCGAAGACCTGTTCACCCAGGATCTGCGGCATCAGTTCGGAGTCCTCCATGGCACGGATTGCGTCATGCAGGCTGGCGGGAAGGGGGTCATGTCCCATTGCCCGGCGCTCGGCGGAGCTCAGCGACCAGATGTCGTCCTCCGCCGCGGCGGGCAGTTCGTAGCCTTCCTCGATGCCCTTCAGTCCCGCACCCAGAAGCACCGCGTAAGCCAGGTAGGGGTTGGCAGCGGAGTCGATGCCGCGGTATTCGATCCGCGCGGACTGTCCCTTCCCGGGCTTGTACAGCGGGACCCGGACGAGGGCGGAACGGTTGTTGTGGCCCCAGCTCAGGTAGCTGGGCGCCTCTCCCCCGCCCCAGAGGCGCTTGTAGGAGTTCACGAACTGGTTGGTGACCGCCGTGAACTCGGGGGCATGCTTGAGGATGCCCGCGATAAACTGGCGCGCCGTCTTGGAGAGCTGGAACTCCGCGCCCGCCTCGAAGAAGGCGTTGGTGTCACCTTCGAAGAGCGAGAAGTGCGTGTGCATGCCGGAACCCGGGTGCGCGGTGAAGGGCTTGGGCATGAACGTGGCGTATGTGCCCTGCTGCAGCGCCACCTCCTTGATGACGGTGCGGAACGTCATGATGTTGTCCGCAGTCTGCAGGGCGTCGGCGTAGCGCAGGTCGATTTCGTTCTGGCCGGGGCCGGCTTCGTGATGGCTGAACTCCACGGAGATGCCCACGGATTCCAGCATGGTCACGGCCGTGCGGCGGAAGTCCTGGGCCACGCCGCCGGGCACGTGGTCAAAGTAGCCGCCTTCGTCCACCGGAATGGGTGATCCGTCGGGGCCGGGCTCCTGCGACTTGAGCAGGTAGAACTCGATCTCGGGGTGCGTGTAGCACGTGAACCCCATGTCGGCTGCCTTGGCGAGGGTGCGCTTGAGGACGTTGCGGGGGTCCGCCGCGGAGGGCTCGCCGTCGGGAGTAAGGATGTCGCAGAACATGCGGGACGTCTGCTCCGTCTCGCCGCGCCACGGAAGGATCTGGAAGGTGGACGGGTCCGGCTGGGCCAGCATGTCCGACTCGAAGACCCGGGCCAGGCCCTCGATGGCTGAGCCGTCAAAGCCAAGGCCCTCATCGAAGGCACCTTCGACCTCGGCGGGTGCCAGCGCCACCGACTTGAGCGAGCCCACGACGTCGGTGAACCACAGGCGCACAAAGCGTACGTCGCGCTCTTCGATCGTGCGCAGGACAAACTCTTGCTGGCGGTCCATTAAGCCTCTTCTCCGGTCTGCATCCATGCCCTGGTCCGTCCACAACGGAGCAGCGGCAGCTCACGAATCACTTTACTAAGCATTTAGGTGTAATGCTGGCCGGGCTCCACCGCGTAACACAGCGTTAACACGCGGACGGTGAACGGCAAGCCAAGGACAGGCAAACCGGCTATGACACGAATCACCCATGATCCCGTGGCGCCCGGTGGCTAGCACAGCGGGTCGCGGACTACGCTCTTGGCATGGCCTCAACCAGCAGTCCCGATCCAAGCACGTCCGCTGAAGTACCTGCACCTTACGGGAACGGCCCCGCAGCAGCTGCGGCACCGGCGTCGGAACCCGCCAAAAAGCCCCTTTCCCGGATCCGCACGCACCACCTGCAGCAGGCCAAAACCAGCGGCGAACGCTTCGCCATGCTCACGGCGTACGACCAGTACACGGCTGAGATCTTCGACCAGGCCGGCATCGAGGTCCTGCTGGTGGGCGACTCCGCGTCCAACAACGTCTTCGGCAACGAGACCAGCCTGCCCGTCACCGTCGATGAACTGCTGCCGCTGTGCCGTGCGGTCACCCGTTCGGCCAAACGGGCCCTGGTGGTGGCGGACCTCCCCTTCGGCAGCTATGAGGTGTCGCCGCAGCAGGCCGTTGCCACCGGCGTGCGTTTCCTCAAGGAGGGCCTCGCGCACGCCGTGAAGCTCGAGGGCGGCAAGTTCTACGCTGACACCGTCAGGGCGATGGTCCAGGCCGGAATTCCGGTCATGGCGCACATCGGCTTCACGCCCCAGAGTGAGCATTCCCTGGGCGGCTACCGCGTGCAGGGCCGGGGCGACGACGCCGCGCGCCTCATTGAGGACGCCGCGGCGCTGGCCGACGCCGGCGCGTTCTGCGTCCTCATGGAAATGGTTCCTGCTGAAACAGCAAAGGCCGTGGACGCCGCCATCCCCGTGCCCACTATCGGCATCGGCGCGGGCAACGCCACCACGGGCCAGGTTCTGGTCTGGCAGGACATGGCGGGCCTCCGCGGCGGCAGGATGGCCAAGTTCGTCAAGCAGTACGCGGATCTCCGGACCATGCTGGGCGACGCCGCCAGGGCCTATGGCGACGACGTCCGCTCGGGACAGTTCCCCGGGCCGGAACACTCCTTCTAAAAGCGGGAGTTCCTTTCAGTCCTCGTCGCCCTTTTCCCAGGCTTCATTGCGGGCCTTGACCTTCTCGAGGGCGTGTTCCGCCTCTTCCCGCGTCTTGTACGGACCGATCAGCTGGGTCCAGTCCGACATCGCGTCTTCCTCCACCATGTGGGTCTTGACGTTGTACCAGTACTCGGGCATCGGGATTCCTCGCTTTCCGGTTTAACAGCAGGCCGGGGCCGTGATCCACGTAACTTAACCCGCAACGGCTGGCACCGGGCGCATTAATTTACATGGCGTTCTGTACTGCCTTATATGATCAATCTATGCCTTCCTTAGCCTCGACCGCACCCACCGGCACGCTTACGCCGGGAACCGTCAGCCCGCAGCGGCCGGTTCCCGCGTCGATCCCGCGGCCTGAGTATGTCGGCAAGCCAGGCCCGGCCAAATTCACGGGCTCGGAGGTCAAGTCACCCGAGACCATCGAGAAAATCCGGGTGGCGAGCAGGATCGCAGCCCAGGCCATCGTGGAGGTGGGCAAGCACATCCGGCCGGGCATCACCACCGACCAGCTGGACGCCGTCGGCCACGAGTTCCTGCTTGACCACAACGCGTACCCGTCCACGCTGGGGTACCGCGGCTTCCCCAAGTCGCTGTGCTCTTCGCTGAATGAAGTGATCTGCCACGGCATTCCGGACAGCACAGTGGTGCAGGACGGCGACATCATCAACATCGACATCACCGCCTTCATCGGCGGGGTCCACGGCGACACCAACCACACCTTCCTGGTGGGCGATGTGGACGAGGAGTCGCGGCTGCTGGTTGAGCGGACCAGGGAGTCCCTCAACCGTGCCATCAAGGCCGTTGCCCCCGGCCGCCAGATCAACGTCATCGGCCGCGCCATCGAGTCCTACGCCAGGCGTTTCGGCTACGGCGTTGTCCGCGACTTCACCGGCCACGGCGTAGGCGAGGCCTTCCACACCGGACTGATCATCCCGCACTATGACGCCGCGCCCGCCTACAACACCGTGATCGAGCCCGGCATGGTGTTCACCATCGAACCCATGCTGACCCTCGGCACCATCGAATGGGACATGTGGGCCGACGACTGGACCGTAGTAACCAAGGACCGCAAGCGCACCGCGCAGTTCGAACACACGCTCCTCGTCACCGAATCAGGTGCCGAAATCCTTACCCTTCCCTGACGCCAGGCGACCGCCCGCGTCTTTGAGGGCAATTCACCCTTGCCCAACCCGAGCCCCTACCCTGCCACGAACGGAATCCCATTGGCCAAGAAGGACGAAAAGACCCGCAAGAACGCCCCGCTGATCGGTATCGACATCGGCGGCACCGGAATCAAGGGCGGCATCGTAGACCTGAAGAAGGGCAAGCTGATCGGCGATCGTTTCCGCTTGGCAACCCCGCAGCCGGCCACGCCGGAAGCGGTGATCGAGGTCGTGGCCAAGGTCGTCGAGGAACTCTCGGCACGTCCCGACGCGCCGGCTGCGGACAGCCCCATCGGCGTGACGTTCCCTGGCATCATCCAGCACGGCGTGGTCCACTCCGCCGCCAACGTGGACAAGAGCTGGCTCAACACGGACATTGATGCGCTGCTCACGGCGCGCCTTGGCCGGCCGGTGGAGGTCATCAACGACGCCGATGCGGCCGGCCTGGCCGAAGCCCGGTACGGTGCAGGCGCCGGAATCGGCGGCACTGTCCTGGTCATCACGCTGGGCACCGGCATCGGTTCCGCGTTCATCTTCAACGGCCACCTCGTGCCTAACGCCGAACTCGGCCATCTGGAAATCGACGGCTTCGACGCCGAAAGCAAGGCGTCCGCAGTAGCCCGGGAACGGGACGGCCTCAGCTGGGAAGAGTACAGCGTCCTGCTGCAGCGTTACTTCTCCCACGTCGAGTTCCTGTTCTCCCCCGAGCTCTTCATCGTCGGCGGCGGCATCTCCAAGCGCGCCGACGAGTACCTGCCGCGACTGAAGCTGCGCACGCCGATCGTTCCTGCTGAGCTGAAGAACGAGGCCGGCATCGTGGGCGCTGCCCTGGAGATCGCCGTCAAGCACGAGCTGGCGAAATAGACCCGCTTACCCCAGCAAGCCCGAAGGCGGCAGACAGGATGTCTGCCGCCTTCGGCGTTTCGTCAGCGCCGCCCACAACGGGTGCGGACAGCCCACAACAATGCGGACAGAGCTCACACGAGTTAGGTAAACTGCAGCCAGGCAGTGATATTCACACACCAAAGGATGAGCCCATGAAGCGCAAGGCCACCGCCCTCGACGTCGCCAAGCTGGCAGGCGTCTCGCGGAGCGCTGTGTCGCTGGTGCTGAACGGCCGCGGCAACGGCAATGTGGCGCTCGAAAGCCAGCAGCGGATCCGCGATGCGGCCGCTGCCCTCAACTACTCCCCCAACAAGATCGCGCTGAGCCTGCGCAACCAGCAGTCGCGGATCATCGGAATCGTCTCGGACCAGGTGGTCACCAGCCCGTTCGACGGCAACATCATTGCCGGCGCGGACGCCGTCGCCCGGGAACACGGCTTTGTCACCGTGGTCATGGATACGGAACTGGACGAGTCCCGCGATGAAAGCGCCGTCGAAACCCTGCTGGACCGCCAGGTGGACGGCCTGATGTACGTGACCGTGGGCCTGCGCCCGCTGCATGTGCCCCCGAACATGGCCCGGGTCCCGTCGATCCTGGCCAACTGCTTCGATGACCGGCCGAACGCCGGGCTGCCGGCGGTGATCCCCGACGAAGTCCGCGGCGGCCGGGAAGCTGCCGGGCACGTCATGGGCCTTGGCCACCGGGACATCGCCTTCCTTGCCGGCGACTCCCTGACCCCTGCCGCGCCCCGCCGGATCGAGGGCTACCGTCAGGCCTTCAGCAGCGCCGGGATGCCTGTTAATGAGGACCGGGTCCTCCAGGTGGGCTGGGACATCGACGCCGGATTCCACGGCGCCATGAAACTCCTCGATGGCACGGAGCCAGGGGCTCGGCCCACCGCCATCCTGTGCGCCAACGACCGCCTGGCCATCGGCGTCGTGCTGGCCTGCTACCGTCTGGGCCTGAGTGTCCCGCAGGACGTGTCGGTCATGGGCTACGACGACGAATTCCGTGTTGCGAAGACCATGGTCCCGGCGCTCAGCACCATGGCCCTGCCGCTTCGGGAGATGGGGGCGGCGGCCATGACGTCGCTGCTCGCCGAGGTCGGGTCCGTCCCGGGCGGAGAGAACCCCGACGACGGGGCGCCGGCTACCGCCCCCAGTTCCGCAACCGAGACCATGGTTCCCTGCCAGCTGGTGGTGCGGGACTCCACCGGGCCGGTCCCCGCCGGGCGCTGACCTGGCCGGACGCTCCAGCCCGGCCGGCCCGGCCGGCCCAGCCCGGCCGGCCCGGCCGGGTCAGGCCGGCGGGCTAGGCGGGCTGCGTGAGTTCCCAGACGTCGGCCGCAGCTCCCGCGGGGAGGCGCAGCTGCCATTCCTCACCCGCTGCCGGGTAGGCCCGGAGCGTCGTCGCGACGGAACCGGCCCGGTAAACCTCCACGAGCGAGGCATCCACGAACACCCGCAGCTCCTCCCCCGGCCGGATGTTCCCGCTGAAAACGGTCTGGCTGTTGCCGTTGCCGGCCAGCAGGAGTTCGACGGCGGTGTCCGGCGACTCTAATGCACCTGCCGTCACCACGGCCTCGGCAAAGCCCGGCAGTGTCACCGTCCCCGAAGCCTGGCTGGCGCGCAGCGCTCCACGGTAGGCATTCACCTCGGGGGCGGGGCTGACGGCCAGGGAACCATCCACCACGGAAAGCTCGCGGGGGAACGTCAAAACCCCGGCCCAGCCGGCGGCATCGATGTCCTCCTGGCTGCGGCCGCGCCGGCCGTCGCGCCCCGGGCCCTCGTTGGCCCAGCCCCACAGCAGGGCCCGGTCCTCCAGAGCCACCACCTGCGGAGCGTAGAAGTCGCGGCCAAGGTCCGACTTTCCGCCGGCCCGGGGCGTGAACACGGGCAGTCCAGTCGCGGGGTCCTCGGTCAGCGACCCGATCAGGTGGCCCACCCCGTTGGCGTGCTCGTGCGCGTCACCGGAAAGCCACAGCGAGAACATCATCACCCAGGTGCCCGGTTCTGTGGAGCTGCCATCGGGCACGCGCACCAGCTGCGGGCACTCCCATATCTCGGCCGGGGTGAACTCCGAGGCCACCGGGTGGTCGGAGGTCAGCCAGATGCCTTGGTACTTCCAGTCGGACATGTCCTCCACGCTGTACAGGAGCAGTGCGGCCTGCCCCGTGGCCAGCCCGGCGCCCTGGATGGCGTACCGCTTGCCCTTGAACGTGAAAATGAACGGGTCCCGTACCGCCGTCACCATCCCGTCCACCGGCATTGTGGCCGCCACATGCCCTGTCTGTTCCCAGTGGACCAGGTCCTCCGAGCCGCGGGCGATGACCACCTGCGAGTGGCCGCCGTCGCTGCGGACGCCGGAGTAAGCTGCGGTGGGAACACCGCCGTCGTCCGTCACCACGCCTGTCCAGCAGCCGTACTCGTCCGGGCCGCCGTCCTGCGGGCGGAGCGCGACCGGGTGTTCCTCCCAGCGGACCAGGTCGGCCGAACTCACGTGGCCCCAGGCGATCTTGTGGTGCCGGGCCGAGTCCGGGTTGTACTGGAAGAAGACGTGGTACCGGCCGTTGATGAAGCTGATGCCGTTGGGGTCGTTGATCCAGCCCTGTGCGGGGCGCGGGTGGAACCGGGGGAAGGCGGGGTCGGGGTGGGTGGCGGCGACATCGGCAAAGTGAACGGTGTTGGAGTGAACGGTGTTGAAGTGAACGGCGGCGAGGTCCGGGGAGGGCATGGCGGGGCCTTTCGGGCTTGAAGGAATTGGGGCTATTTGCCGGTGCCGGCCGTGAGGCCGTCCTGCAGTGCACGCTGGCCGAAGATGAAGACCACCAGCGCAGGAATCATGGACAGGACCACGCCTGCGAGCACCACTGAGATGCTGCCGGTGCCGAGATTGCCCTGGAGCGAGACGAGTCCCAGCGGGAGGGTGAAGTTCTGTTCGGAAATGGTGAGGATGAGCGGGCGGAAGAACTCGTTCCAGTGGAAATTGAAGGCGAGGATTCCCACGATCGCCATGCCGGGCAGCGCCAGCGGCGCATACACCGAGCGGAAGGTGCGCCAGGGGCTGGCTCCGTCAATCGACGCCGCCTCGGCAAGTTCGGCCGGGAGGCCCATGAAGTACTGGCGCATCAGGAAGGTGCCGAACGCCGTCGGAATGGCCGGCAGGATCAGGGCGAGCAGCGTGTCCGACAGGCCCATGCCTCGGATGAGCATGAAGACGGGCACAATCGTCACCTGCACGGGCACCATCATGGTGGCCAGCACGATCGAGAACAGCGCCCCGCGGCCGCGGAACTTCAGGTGGGCGAACGCGTACCCCGCCAGCGCTGCGGAAATCATCTGGCCGACTGCGATCAGCCCGGTCACCAGGGCACTGTTGAGGACGAGGAGGACGATGTTCAGCTGCTGGAAGACCTCCCCGTATGAGGTGAAGTCCGGGTTCCAGGGGATGAACGACGGCGGCAGCCTGAAGGATTCCGACGGCGAACGCAGCGACGTGGACAGGGTCCACAGCACCGGGCCCAGCGTCAGGGCGGCCGCGAGCACCAGCAGGAGGATCCGGACGGCGAAGCTCCAGTTGAACCTTTTCCGGCTGGGCGCCGTTACGGGGAGGCCTTCGGACAGCCGGGGGGAATGTCCGGCCAGGCCGTGGTCAGTTGTGGTTGTCATGGCTGGCCTTACTGGTAGAAGACGAATCGTTTGCTGAGCCGGAACTGTGCGGCTGTGATGGCCATGATGATCAGCGTGAGCAGCACGCCAATCGCGGACGCCTGGCCGAATTCGAGCCGCTGGAAAGCCGATTCGAAGATCACCATGACGGCGGTCCGGGTGGAGTCGCCGGGGCCGCCGCGGGTCAGGACGTAGGGCTGGTCGAACAACTGCAGGGCGCTGATGATGGCCATCACTGAAGCCACCAGCGTGGTGGGGCTCAGCAGCGGCAGGGTCACGTGGAGGTGCTTGCGCCAGCCGGTGGCGCCGTCAATCGAGGCCGCTTCGTACGTCTCGCCGGGAATGGAAGCCAGGCCGCCGATAAACAGCAGGAAGGAGAAGCCGAAGTTCTGCCACACGTAAACAAGGATCACGACGGCGGCGGACCCGCCCGGTGTGGTCAGCCAGGGCACCGCGGGGATGCCCGCGAGGGACAGGAACCAGTTGACCACGCCGAACTGTTCGTTGAAGAGGTACCGCATGAAGATGGACACCGACGCGGCGGAGAGGATCAGCGGAAAGAAGAACGCGGACCGGAAAAACACGCGCAGCCACGCCGGCATCTTCTCCTGCACCATGATCGCCAGCGCCAGTGCGAGGCCCAGCTGGAGGGCCACGGCCACCACCACGAAAACGATGGTGTTCAGGAATGACACGCGGACGGTGGGGTCCTGGACGACTTCGGAGAAGTTGTCGAAGCCAACAAAGGCGGGCGCCGAAATGATGTCCCACCGGAAGAAGGCCAGGACCACGGAGGCCACGATGGGGATCAGCGTGAACATGCCCATGCCCAGGATGGTGGGGGCCAGGAAGATCCAGGCCAGCCAGCGCTGGCTGTGCCTGCCGTTGTTTCCGCGCGGGGTGCGGGCGCCGGGGGCGCCGCCGGCGCCTTCAGTACCGGCCGCCGTCGTGCTCCTGCGCTTTACGGCCCGCTTGGGCCGCTCCCGCGATGGCGTGGTGGTGCTCATGACTGCCTCCTCAGGGCAAGTTCAAGGTCGCGCTGCATGGAGGCGAGGGCCTGCTTGAGCTGCCGCTCGTCCCCGCTGACTGCGAGCGATACGTTTTTCATCAGGGCCGTTTCGACGGCGGCCTGCTGGGGCGGTGCCGGGATGGGGCCGGTGGTCGGGAAACGGTCCAGGGTGTCGTAGAAAACCTTCCAGTGGGCGGGCCCCTTGCCGGCGTACAGCTGTTCGTTGACCATGGATCGGCGCGCCGGCGTCGTAATCGGGTTGGGGAAGATCAGTTCCATGGCCTCGCGGCTGGAGCTGAACTTGACCCATTCCCAGGCTGCATCCTTGTCCTTTGCGGTCTTCATGATGGCGTAGCCGGCGGTGCCGAACTGGTGGCGCTGGGTCTTCCAGCGCGGGAAGAACTGGACGTCGAAATCGTTCGCGCCCATGCCTGCCTCGTGCAGGCCCTGCACCCAGTAACCGCCGGCGGGCGTGGTGCCGATCCGGTTGGAGGCGAACAGGCCCACCAGGGAGCTGCCGCCGCCTTCCTCGGGGCGGACGCCCAGGCCGTCCTTGACCAGCCCGCGGAGGTAGTCGAAGGACTCAAACACGCGGTCGTCGTCGGCATTGGGTTCCAGCCACTGGTAGCCGCCGGAACGGAGGCTGCGTGAGGGGTCGTCGGCGTAGAAGCCGTCCCAGAGCCACTCGCCGCCCGCCGACCTGGTCTCCTTGAGGAAGCTGGTGTCGTTGGCGTAGAGCCACGGCACCACGCCCCCGAAGAGGCGGTTGGTCCAGTAGTAGGGCGTGAAGTCCGAGGTCCGGGCCTTGCGCATGGCCGCGAGGCTGTTGCGGAAGTCCAGGTGCGTCCAGTCGTCCGCCGGCCGCTCCAGTCCGGCCTGCGCAAAGGCGGCGGAGTTGTAGTACATGTTGGCCGCGTTCCAGTCCATCGGGAGCTGGTAGAGGCTGCCCTTGTACATGAAGGCTTCCACCAGGCTGGGGTGGACGTCATCGAAGAACTCCTTCATGTCCGTGGCGTCGCGACGGATGTATTCGTCCAGCGGGTGGGCAAGCTTTTCCGCGAACAGCTGGGCGCCCTCGGTGGCCACGTACACTACGTCCGGCGGAGTTCCCGCGGCCACCATGGTGAGGATCTTGGTGAAGAAGTCTTTCCAGTCCACGGCCTGGATGGCCTGGACCTTGACCCTGAGCTCCGGGTGGAGCCGGGTGAAGGCGTTGATGGCACGCTGGCGGGCGGCGGCGTCTGCGGCGGTGCCCATAATGGCGATGCTGAGGCTGTTGTCTCCGCGGCCCGGAATGTCGGTGCCGGAGAGCCGGGGCCACGACGCCACGGTTGCTCCGATGATTCCCGCGCCAAGGGCACCGAGGGCGGTGCGGCGGGTGATTTCCCGCAGGTGCCCGTTTGGAACTCCGGTCATGTTCGTTTTCCTTCCTAACACGTGTTAGGAACTGTAGAGGAGTCACCTAACACGTGTCAAGCATCACAAGGGAACGTGCAGGGAGTCCTGCCCGCATTTATGGATTTGCTGCCCGGCGGCATCCCAGGATGGACGCCCGCACGGGGATGCCTAGCAGTCTGGAGCGTCAAAAGGAGCCGATAAGGCAGAAGCACCCGGCCTTGACCCGGTCGGGTGCTTCTGGTGCTTACGCATCGGCCGCCTGCGGCGTCTGCACTGGAGCCGGTGGCGGCTGCGGCTTCCCCTCCGCTGCCGCCACCGGAGATTTTAGAGCGTGCTCTTCGCGGTGTTCTTCGCTGCCGGGCTCTTGCCTGTACTCTTCGCGTCGGCGTGCTTGGCGTCCGGGTTCTTGGCGTCCGGGGTCTTCGCATCCGGGCTCTTGGCGTCCGGGCTCCTGACCGCGGAGTCCTTGTCCCCGGGCTCGGACGCCTTGCCCCCGGCCCCGGGGGCTGCCGCCTCCTTGGCCTCGGCGTCGGACTCGTGCCGGAGCAGCGCAATGGCTGATTCGAAGTCCTCGAGCGATTCAAACGCCTGATAGACGCTGGCGAAGCGGAGGTACGCCACCTTGTCCAGCTTCTGCAGCGGACCGAGGATGATCAGGCCAACCTCGTGGGCGTCGATTTCCGCCGCACCGGAGGCCCGGATGTTCTCTTCGACTTCCTGCGCGAGCATGGCGAGGTCGTCCTCGCTGACGGGCCTTCCCTGGCAGGCCTTGCGCACGCCGTTGATGACCTTGCTGCGGCTGAAGGGTTCGCCGACGCCGGAGCGCTTGATCACGGACAGGCTGGTGGTTTCCACGGTGGTGAAACGGCGCCCGCACTCGGGGCACTGCCGGCGGCGCCGGATAGCGGAGCCGTCATCGGCCATCCGGCTGTCCACCACGCGCGAGTCAGGGTTGCGGCAGAACGGACAGTACATGTTGTTCCTCCCCCGTTCTTTCCCCGCTGTTTAACAGACGCTTCCGGCACCATTTTACGGCTACATATGGCCGAATAACAAGCCTGTAATTACTACATGTAGTGGGTCACCACTACATGTAGTGGTCAGCGCCCAGCCTGGAAGCGGACCGTGACCGCATCGCCGTGCGCCGGGAGATCCTCCGCTCCGGACAGGCTGACGATGTGCCCGCTGACCTGCCCCAGTGCAGCCTCCGAGTAGTTGATGACCTGGATGGCGCGCAGGAACGTCGTGACGTTCAGCCCGGACGAAAACGCCGCCGTGCCGCTCGTGGGAAGCACGTGGTTGGAGCCGGCGCAGTAGTCACCCAGGCTGACCGGGCTGTAGTCGCCGACAAAGATGGCACCGGCGTTGCGGATCCTCGCAGCCACGGCGGGAGCGTCCGCCGTCATGATCTCCAGGTGCTCGGCCGCGTACGCGTCGCACGCCGCGATGCCCTGCTCGAGGTCGTCGACAAGCACGACGCCGGACTGCGGACCGGACAGCGCCTCGCGGACCCGCTCGCTGTGCTTGGTGGATGCCGCCTGCAGTTCCAGCTCCTCACGGACGTCCGAGGCGAGCTTGAGCGAATCCGTGATCAGGACCGAGGCAGCCTTCGGGTCGTGCTCGGCCTGGCTGATCAGGTCGGCGGCAACGAAGGAGGGACGGGCCGTGGAGTCCGCAAGGATGGCGATTTCGGTGGTACCTGCCTCGGAGTCGATTCCCACCACGCCCTTGACGAGGCGCTTTGCTGTGGCCACGAAGATGTTCCCGGGCCCGGTCACGACGTCGACCGGTTCCAGCGCGGCGGCGCCGGCATCACCGGGCACACCGTAGGCGAAGGCGGCGATGGCCTGCGCCCCGCCGATGGCGTACACCTCGTCAATACCCAGCAGCGCCGCGGCGGCCAGGATGGTCGGGTGCGGAAGACCGCCAAAGTCCTTCTGCGGCGGCGACGCCAGCGCGATCGATTCCACCCCTGCGGCCAGCGCCGGAACGACGTTCATGATCACGGAGGACGGATACACCGCCAGGCCGCCGGGAACGTAGAGTCCCACGCGTTTAACCGGCACCCACTTCTGGCTCACCACCGCGCCGTCGCCGAGGGAGATGTCGACGTCGGCCGGGCGCTGCCCGTCCGCGAACCGCCGGGCGCGGCTGATGGACTCTTCCAGCGCCGAACGCACGGCCGGATCAAGCCCTTCGAGGGCCGACTGGAGCGCCTCGGCCGGAACACGCGGGTGGGCCTGCTCCACGCCGTCGAACTTCTGCGCGAAGTCCGCAAGGGCGGCAAAGCCGCGCTGCCGGACAGCCGTGATGATGTCCGTGACCTTCTGCTCGGCGTCCGCGACCGTCTGCTGCCGGGCCCGGGGCACCGCCTCGCGGAGTTCGGCCAGGCTGAGGCTGCGGCCGCGCAGGTCAACGGTGCGGAAGTCGACGGCGGGGATATTCTGGCGTCCCTGCGAATCTGGGCTGGTGGGGCTGTCCGGAGAAGTGGTCACCGGTTCATTTTACGCGCCGCCGCTCCGGTCCTGATTCTGTTGCCGGCCCTTGTTGCGGCCGTTAGTTACAGCGGCCGTTACTGCCAGGTGCGGGCGTCATCCGCGTCGTGGTCCGCGGAGGTGCGCAGGAGCCCGATGATGCGCAGGACGAAGAAGCCGGCTGCGACTGCCGCGGGCCACAGTACGAGGACAGTCAGGGACCGCAGCGAGAAGGCAACACTGGCGTTGGCCGATGTGTCCTGCGGACCGCCCAGCCAGCCGCCCGCCAGCACGCCGGTCTGCCATGCCAGGACAGCTGCAGCGGCGCTTGCCGCAACGGAGAGCAGCAGCAGCCGCCGCGTTCCGCCGTCGCGCCGGCCGGACAACAGCACAGCCACAAGGCAGCCAGCCAGCACGAACAGTCCGGCCAGCACCAGGTCCCGGGGCAGCCAGCCCTGGCTGTTGGTTCCGGATGCCAGCGCCGCGTTTCCCGACATGAGGTTCTTTCCGCCCGGGGCCAGGAGCCACCACAGGAGCCCGGCCGGAATGCCTGCCGCGATGATTCCCGACACCCATAGCCAGTCCCGCCGTGTACCCCGGCGGATGCCCCGGGCCAGGTCGGACGAACGGACCGGAGGGGGTGCAGGGTGGGTCATGAAGAAACGTTAACAAATGTGGCCGGCAAATGTTGGCCGGCGGCCGCGGCACATGCCTGCCATCCGCCGGTGTGCCCCATCGGGCCGGAAGCCCAATAGTCTTGTAGTAGAGGCACAACCGGCACGGATGAAAGCAGGGAGATCGATTTCAGTGACGTCAGATGAAGCCGCCTTCGAGGGCACGTTCAAAGAGATGTTCCGCCGGCATGCAGCAGGCGTTGCCATCATCACCGTGAACTACGACGGCGTCCCTTACGGCTTCACGGCAACCTCAGTTGCCTCGCTGTCCGCCAAGCCGCCGCGCTTCACCTTCAACATGGCGCGCAGTTCCAGCTCGTGGCCGGCGGTCGCCAACACCACCTACATCGGCGTGCACATGCTGGGGCTGGAGAACCAGGAACTGGCCGACCGGTTCGCCCGGACCAAGGAACGCTTCGCCGGCGACCACTGGGCCCACGGACCCCATGACGTGCCGGTGCTCAAGGACGTTGCCGGCTGGCTGATAGGCAAGATCCAGATGCGCCTGTCCTTCGAGAACAACGCGGTCGTGGTGGTCGAGGTGGTGGAAGGGCAGGTCGGCGAGGACGGCTCACCGCTGCTGTACCACTCGGGAACCTACGGCCAGCCGGTTCCGCTCGACTACGAAATCTAAGCGTCGGGGCTACCTAGGCGTCGGGGCTACCTAAGCGTCGAGGCAGGCCGGCCCCAGCAGCACCTTGAGGTCGCCGAACAGCGACGGGTTCGGGTTCACCCGCAGGTGCACGGGAAGTGCCATGACCTCGATGCGGCTGTCGCCCTGCAGGTTCACCCGCACCTCGGAGTTGCCCCGGTGGTTGCGCAGCACGTCCCCCAGTTCCGTGACCACGGCCTCGGTGGCCTTGTGCGTGGGCATGGTGATCACCAGGGGTCCGTTGGTGCCCTGGCTGAGGTCCGGCACGGAGAGCTCCATGCAGTTCAGGGTCACGGCACCGTCATCGCGCCGCTGCAGCCGGCCCTTGACCACCACGATCAGGTCCTCGGCAAGAACCGAGGCGATCGGGCCGTAGACCTGGCCGAAGAACATGACCTCCATGGAGCCGCCGAGGTCCTCGATCTCCGCCCGTGCGTAGGCGTTGCCGCTGGCCTTCGCGATCCGGCGGCTCAGGGAGGTGATCATGCCCGCGATGGTGACGATGGCGCCGTCGTGCGGGCCGTCCTCGGCGATGATCGAGGTGATGGACTGGTCGGCGTGCTGGCTCAGGACGCCTTCCAGGCCCTGCAGCGGGTGGTCAGAGACGTACAGGCCCAGCATGTCGCGCTCAAACGCGAGCTTGTCCTTCTTCTCCCATTCCGGCAGGTCGGGGATCTCGATACTCAGCGATGACTCGGACTCGGCCTCATCGAAGCCGGCAAAGAGATCGAACTGGCCGATGGCCTCGTTGCGCTTGAGAGTGATGACGGAGTCGATGGCTTCTTCGTGGACCATGGCCAGCGCGCGGCGGTGGTGGCCGAGCGAGTCAAAGGCTCCGGCCTTGATCAGGGATTCAATGGTGCGCTTGTTGCACACCACCGCCGGGACCTTCATGAGGTAGTCCTTGAAGGAGGTGTAGGCGCCCTCCTTTTCCCGTGCCGCCACCATGGCCTCGACGACGTTGACGCCGACGTTGCGGATGGCGCCCATGCCGAAACGGATGTCCTCCCCGACCGGGGTGAAGTTCAGTGCCGACTCGTTGACGTCCGGCGGCAGCACCGTGATGCCCATGCGCCGGCATTCGTTCAGGTAGATCGCCGACTTGTCCTTGTCGTCGCCCACCGAGGTCAGCAGCGCGGCCATGTACTCCGGCGCGTAGTGCGCCTTCAGGTACGCCGTCCAGTAGGAAATCACGCCGTACGCGGCGGAGTGGGCCTTGTTGAAGGCGTAGTCGGAGAAGGGCAGCAGGATGTCCCACAGGGTCTTGACGGCCTCCATGGAGTAGCCGTTGTCCTGCATGCCCTGGGAGAAGCCGGCGAACTGCTTGTCCAGCTCGGATTTCTTCTTCTTGCCCATCGCGCGGCGCAGAATGTCTGCCTGGCCCAGGGAGTAGCCGGCGAGTTTCTGCGCCACGGCCATAACCTGTTCCTGGTACACGATCAGTCCGAACGTGCCGCCGAGGATCTCCTCCAGCGGCTCCGCCAGCTCCGGATGGATCGGCACGACCTCCTGGATCCCGTTTTTGCGCAGCGCGTAGTCGGTGTGGGCGTTGGCGCCCATGGGGCCGGGCCGGTACAGCGCCAGCACCGCGGAAATGTCCTCGAAGTTGTCAGGCTTCATGAGCTTCAGGAGGGAGCGCATGGGCCCGCCGTCGAGCTGGAACACACCCAGCGTGTCACCCCGGGCCAGCAGCTCGTAGGAGGCCGCGTCATCCAGCTCCAGCGTTTCGAGGTCCAGCTCGATGCCGCGGTTCATCTTGATGTTTTCCAGGGCGTCGGAAATGATCGTGAGGTTCCGCAGCCCCAGGAAGTCCATCTTGATCAGGCCAAGGCCCTCGGACGTCGGGTAATCGAACTGCGTGATGACCTGGCCGTCCTGGAAGCGGCGCATGATCGGAATGACATCGATGATGGGGTCCGAGGACATGATCACGCCGGCGGCGTGAACGCCCCATTGCCGTTTCAGGCCCTCGATGCCCAGCGCGGTTTCGAAAACCTTGGCGGCTTCGGGATCGGTGCTGATCAGCTGGCGGAAGTCCCCTGCCTCGCTGTAGCGCTTGGCATCCTTGTTCTGGATGTCGGCGAGCGGAATATCCTTGGCCATCACGGCAGGCGGCAGTGCCTTGGTCAGCTGCTCGCCCATGCTGAAGGGATAGCCGAGCACGCGGGAGGAGTCCTTCAGCGCCTGCTTGGTCTTGATGGTGCCGTAGGTGACGATCATGGCCACGCGCTCGTCGCCGTACTTGCGGGTCACATAGTCGATGACCTCAGGGCGGCGCCGGTCATCGAAGTCGACGTCGAAGTCAGGCATGGAGACGCGGTCCGGATTGAGGAAGCGCTCGAAGATCAGGCCGTGCTGCAGCGGGTCAAGGTCGGTGATACGCATGGCATAGGCCACCATGGAGCCTGCACCGGAGCCGCGTCCCGGGCCCACGCGGATGCCGTTGTTCTTGGCCCAGTTGATGAAGTCGGCCACCACAAGGAAGTAGCCGGGGAACCCCATGGACGTGATGACGCCAAGCTCGTAGTCTGCCTGCTTGCGGACGTTGTCCGGGATGCCCTTGGGGTAGCGGTAGTGGAGTCCCTTGTCCACTTCCTTGACCAGCCAGGACGTTTCGTCCTCACCCTCCGGGCAGGGGAACCGGGGCATGTAGTTGGCGCCGGTATTGAAGGACACCTCGCACCGCTCGGCGATCAGCAGCGTGTTGTCGCACGCTTCCGGGTGGTCGCGGAACAGTTCACGCATTTCCTGCGGGGACTTCAGGTAATAGCCGCTGCCGGAAAACGCGAAACGGGAACCGCCGTTGTCATAGGTCGGCTCCAGCAGGGTCGAGCCGGACTGGATGGCCAGCAGGGCCTCGTGCGCCTTGGCGTCGTGTTCGTGCGTGTAGTGGAGGTCGTTGGTGGCAACGAGCGGAAGGTTCAGTTCCTTGGCCAGCCGCAGCAGGTCGCCGGTGACACGGCGTTCGATGTCCAGCCCGTGGTCCATCAGCTCGCAGAAGTAATTCTCTGCGCCGAAGATGTCCCGGAACTCCGCCGCGGCCTCCAGCGCTTCGCGGTACTGGCCGAGCCGCAGCCGGGTCTGGATCTCGCCGGACGGGCATCCGGTGGTGGCGATGAGCCCCTCGGAGTAGGTGTTCAGCAGTTCGCGGTCCAGGCGTGGCCATTTGCCGAAGACGGAATCCAGGGAGGCGATCGATGATGCCCGGAACAGGTTGCGCATGCCCTTGTTGTTGTAGCTGAGCAGCGTCATGTGGGTGTAGGAGCCGCCGCCGGAGACGTCGTCCTTCCGCTGGCTCTCATCACCCCAGCGGACGCGGCTCTTGTCCCCGCGCGCGGTCCCCGGCGTTACGTAGGCTTCGACGCCGATGATGGGCCTGATGCCCTTGTCCGTGGCCTTCTTCCAAAAGTCGAAAGCACCGAAGAGGTAGCCGTGGTCGGTGGTCGCCAGCGCGGGCATTCCCAGCCGCTCGGTTTCGTCGAACAGCTCCCCGAGCCGGGCGGCGCCGTCCAGCATCGAGTACTCGGTGTGGGTGTGGAGATGTACAAACGAGTCATTGCTGGAAGTCACCGGACCATTCTAGTGCCGACCCCCTGACAATTAATGCCGGCGTGCCGCAGGCTCAGGCCTTGCCGGACCCCAGGACTTCCAGCGCATAGGCGAGGTCCTCGGGGTACTCGCTGGTCACGGTGATGCGCTCCCCGGTGCGCGGGTGGTCAAAGCCCAGTTCACGGGCGTGCAGCCACTGCCGGGTGAGCCCCAGGGTGGCGGCGAGCCGCGGATCGGCCCCGTAAGTGAGGTCGCCGGCACAGGGATGGCGGAGGGCAGCGAAATGGACCCGGATCTGGTGGGTCCTGCCGGTCTCCAGATGCACCTCCACCAGGGTTGCCTTGCCGAACGCCTCGAGGACCTCATAGTGGGTCACCGACGGCCGGCCGTCCTCGATGACGGCGAAACGCCAGTCGTGGCCGGGATGGCGGCCGATCGGCGCGTCGATGGTGCCCTGCAGGGGATCCGGCAGGCCCTGGACCACAGTGTGGTAGACCTTGTCCACGGTGCGTTCCTTGAACGCCCGCTTGAGGGCGGTGTAGGCGGGCTCCGTCTTGGCCACCACCATCACGCCTGAGGTCCCGACGTCGAGGCGGTGGACAATGCCTGCACGCTCCGGGGCGCCGGATGTGGAGATGCGATAGCCCGCGCCGGCCAGTCCGCCGACCACAGTCGGGCCCACCCAGCCCGGCGAGGGGTGCGCCGCGACCCCCACCGGCTTGTCGACCACCACAAAGTCGTCGTCATCCAGCAGGATCTTCAGGCCTTCCACAACTTCCTCCACGACTTCAAGGGGATCCCGGCGCTCAGGGACCGTGATGTCCAGCACTGTTCCGGATGCGAGCTTGGCTGACTTGCCCACCGGTTTCCCGCCGCTGGTGACATTGCCTTCGGCGATCAGGGTGGCCGCGGATGACCGCGACATGCCCATCAGCTTGGCCAGCCCGGCGTCGACCCGGCTGCCGTCCAGCTCCTCGGGGACCACGACCCGCTCAGACATTGTCGCCGCCTTCCCGCTTGGCGACGCTGTGGTGGGATCCGTCCAGCGCGATCCCCCGCAGCGTCAGGAGGCAGATGATGACCACCGACGACACAACGGCCGAGTCGGCGATATTGAAGATGGCAAAGTTGGGCAGCTGGATGAAGTCCACCACGTGTCCCATTCCGAACGACGGCTCCCGGAACAGCCGGTCCGTCAGGTTTCCCAGGGCGCCGCCGAACAACAGCCCAAGCGCCAGCGCCCACCACACGGACCCGAGTTTGCGCAGCTGGAACAGGATGGCGACGGCGACCACCACCATGATGATCGTGAAAACCCAGGTCACGTTCTCGCCAATCGAGAAGGCAGCGCCCGAGTTCCTGATGTAGTACCAGTGCAGCAGCGGGGGCAGAACCGGGATCCGTTCGCCCTCCACCATGGTGCTGGTCACCCACAGCTTGGTGAGCTGGTCGAAGACGTAGGCGAACACTGCCAGCCCCGCGAACAGGGACAGCAGGACGCCGCGCCGGGGCCGGGGAGATGATGAGGCTGGATGCGCTGCGTCAGCGGCAAGGTCGTCAGTCATGGTGCTTTCATTCGGGGGACCGTCGTTAATGGCAAAGGCCGGTGGCCGAGGAATCCTCAGCCACCGGCCTTCAGAATACGTGCTAAACGGCGGCGCTGCTGCTTTCGCCAACCTCAGGGGCGGCAACGGAACCGCGGGCGTCGAGGTCGCGCAGCTGGCCTTCGATGTAGGCCTTCAGGCGTGAGCGGTAGTCGCGTTCGAAGCCGCGCAGCTGCTCAACCTTGCGCTCGAGGACCGAACGCTGCTGCTCCAGTGCCCCCAGAATCTTGCGGGACTTCTCCTGCGCGTCGTTGACCAGGCTGCTGGCTTCAATCTGCGCCTCGGCGATGATCTTGTCGCGCTGCTGCTGGCCCTCGGCAACGTGGCGGTCGTGCATCTGCTGCGCCATGGCCAGCAGGCCGGCAGCGGACTCGGAGACGTTGGTGCTGGTGACGGGTGCCTGGGCTGCGACGGGCGCTGCCTGCTCGGTTTCCTTCTTCTTGGCAGCTTCGGCGGCCTTGGCCTCGGCTTCTGCCTTCGCGCGTGCTTCGTCCTTTTCGGCCTTGGACGGCGTGGGGACCTTCTCGACGACGGGGGCGACGGCGGAGGTGGCTGCCGGCGATCCGGAGCCGACTTCGGCGAGCTTCTTGCGAAGTTCTTCGTTCTCCTGGTTCAGGCGCCGCAGTTCGACGACGATCTCGTCCAGGAAGTCGTCAACTTCGTCCTGGTCATAGCCTTCGCGGAACTTGGTCGGCTGAAAGCGCTTGTTGACAACGTCTTCTGGCGTCAAAGCCATCTGGTCACCTCGTTGGTCTAGTTCGTCAGGAGGCCTTCCGGCCGTCAAAACTACGGTACCTAAATATGGTCTGGTTCCTCTAATTCAACACCGTGGCGTCGAACAAAAGGTCTTTTGCGCCCGGGGATCCCAGCGGATCCCCCAGCGCCGCAAGCTGATATGAAGTTATGCAAATGACTTGGTGATCGCCATGGCAATGCTCAGGCCGATGAACAGCACCAGGAACCCGAGGTCCAGCGATACGCCGCCCAGCCGCAGCGGCGGGATAAGGCGGCGCAGGACCTTCAGCGGCGGATCGGTCACTGAATAGACCGCATGGGCCGCCACCAATGCTACCCCGCGGGGACGCCATTCCCGGGCGAACATCTGGACCCAGTCATAGACGAGGCGGACGATCAAGGCGACGAAAATGAACAGCAGGACGATGTAGACGAGCCCGAATAGTATTCCCATGAGCTAACCCATTGTCTCCATGTTCATCGCGGGCACCTCGGTGCCCTGGGGTTCCTGCCTGATTGTGCTGCTCCCCTATTTCAGCACGGATGCCAGGCAGGTGCTTCCCTGCCTGGCATCCGGAGAGCCTTTTTAGCTTTGGTTGAAGAAACTGGCGGTGCCGTCGCTGGCTTTCTTGTCATCTCCGATGACTTCAACGTACGACGGCGACAGCAGGAAAACCTTGTTCGTCACGCGCTCGATGCTTCCGCGCAGACCGAAGACGAGGCCGGCGGAGAAGTCGACCAGCCGCTTGGCGTCCGCCTCCCCCATGTCCGTCACGTTCATGATGACGGGGATGCCGTCACGGAAGCTTTCGCCGATGAGCTTGGCGTCGTTGTAGGAGCGCGGGTGAATCGTGGTGATCTGCCGCAGTCCGGTGGTCTCTTCGCGGCTCGATGCCGCACGCTTGATGGGTGTCACGGGTGCGCGGTATTCCTCTTCGGCAGCTGGTGGCGCTTCACGGGTGACCTCCCGGAGCGGCGCCGGTGCGCGGCGCTCTTCGCGGTCATGCTCCATGGAGTTGTCCTCGTCCTTTTGCTGGGTGGAAAGCTCAGACTCGTAGTGTTCATCGCCGTCGGCGAGCCCAAGATAGATCATTGTCTTGCGCAGAGCGCCAGCCATGGTCGACTCCTAATCGTGTCCGGAAGCGGGCCGCCCAAAAGTCAAGACAGCATTGGAATCCCCGCCATTCTCTTCCAATACGACAGACGCTACCGCACGGCCGGGCGGGAACCGAGAATATCTGAGCCAATTCGGAGGTGTGTCGCACCGAATCGGACAGCGGCTTCCAGGTCCTGGCTCATGCCGGCCGAAATACCTGAGGCGCCGGGGAAATCCCGCTGCAGGCCAGTTGAAATGCCGAGCAGTTTTTCGAAGGCCCGGTCGGGATCCGCCCCGAGTGGCGCCACCGCCATGACGCCTGCCAGGCGAAGGCCGCCCGCGGCTTCAAGCTGCTCCGCCAACTGCGGCACCTCGTCAGGGGCCGCCCCGCCGCGGTGGGCTCCGGCGTCCTCATCCAGGCTCACCTGGATGAAACAGTCGAGGTCGCCGCGGCCGGTCAGTTCCTGCTGGGCGGCCATGGCCCGCTCCAGGGCAGTCACGAGCTGGGCGCGATCCACGGAGTGAACGGCAGACGCGTAGCGGACCACCGTCTTGGACTTCTTGCTCTGGAGCTGCCCCACGAAGTGCCAAGTGAGGTCCAGGCCCTCAAGTTCCTCGGCCTTTGCGGACGCTTCCTGGTCCCGGTTCTCCCCGAAGTCCTTGACCCCGAGCGCGGCCAGCCGCCGCACGTCCTCAGCCGGGTGGAACTTACTGACCACTATCAGCCGTGGCGGGTTGTCTCCGCGGCCAGCCGCCGTGGTGGCACGGTCGATACGCTGGCGTACGGCATCCAGGCGTTCCTGCAGCTGTACTGTCCGGGCATCCCCGGGTACCGCGTTTTCAGTCATGGGTCCACACCAGCCCGGCGAAGCGGCCGGACCGGGAGTCGCGGCGGTAGGAAAACAGGGAGTCGCTTTCAAGCGTGCACGGCCCGCGGTACTCGACGGGAACGCCCAGGGCCTCGAGCTGGCTGGCGGCTCCGCCCGGAAGATCAAGTGCCGGAGTTCCCCAGGACGTGGTTGACCGTGCCGACGGGAGGACGGCAGAGACCTCGTCGCGGAGTTCAGCGGGCACCTCGTAGCAGTTGCCGCAGACGGACGGCCCAAGCCAGGCCCGGATATCGGTGGCGCCGGCGGAGCGCATTTGTTCCACCGCCGCCGGAATGACGCCGGAGAACAAACCGGGCCGCCCGGCATGCACGGCAGCCAGCACCGGGCCTGAAGCAGCGGAGCCCACCAGGACCAGCGGAATGCAGTCCGCCACCATCACGGCAAGCGGCCCGCCGAGCGAAACGAGCGCGTCGGCCGTCGGCGCATCACCGACGGCACCAGAGTCAATAACTTCAGGTTCAACGACAAGGGACACTTCGTTGCCATGGACCTGGTTCATGTACTGGAACCTGCGCGGAGCGACGCCGGTGGTTTCCTCAAGGCGGGCCCTGCGGCGCAGCACCGCGCCGGCGTCGTCGCCCACGTGCAGGGCGAGGTTGCCGGCACCCGTATCGGTGAACGCCACGGACACACCCGGCTTCACTTCAGCACGCCACAAAAACAATCGGAACTCCGGCAGTCAGGGTCAGGAAAAGGGGTAACTGCCGGGCGGATGTCCGCCCGGCAGCCTCCTACTTCAGGAAATCAGGGACGTCGAGGTCGTCAGACCGGCTGCCGGTCAGGTCGGGCTCCACCACCGACGGAAGGTCGACGTCGAAGCCCGAGTCTGCGGGGACAGCCGACGGGCGCTGCTGGCCCCAGCTGCTCAGGCCTGCGGCACCGACACCGGCGTGCACGGGCTGGACGTGGACCTGCTGGTTGCCCGCGGACGGCTGGCTCTGCGGCGCAGCCGCCGGAACGGCGGGGCGCTGCGGCGCAGCCTGCTGCTGCGACTGGTCCATGGACGGCGAGGTGGCCTTGACGTCGTCGAAGCCGGCCGCAATGACGGTGACGCGGGCTTCATCGCCGAGGGCGTCGTCGATGACCGCGCCGAAGATGATGTTGGCTTCGGGGTGGGCAACTTCCTGCACCAGGCGTGCGGCCTCGTTGATCTCGAACAGGCCGAGATCGGAGCCGCCCTGGATGGACAGCAGGACACCGTGGGCGCCGTCGATGGAGGCCTCGAGCAGCGGGGAGGCAATGGCGAGCTCGGCTGCCTTGACCGCGCGGTCCTCACCGCGGGCCGAACCGATGCCCATCAGGGCCGAGCCTGCACCCTGCATGACGGACTTGACGTCGGCGAAGTCAAGGTTGATCAGGCCGGGGGTGGTGATGAGGTCCGTGATGCCCTGGACACCGGACAGCAGAACCTGGTCAGCGGAGCGGAAGGCGTCCAGGACGGAGACGTTGCGGTCGCTGATGGACAGCAGGCGGTCGTTGGGGATCACGATCAGCGTGTCCACTTCGTCGCGCAGGGCGTCGATGCCTGCCTCCGCGGAGCCTGCACGTCGCCGCCCCTCAAAGGTGAACGGGCGGGTGACCACACCGATGGTCAGGGCGCCAAGGGAGCGCGCAATGCGGGCAACGACGGGCGCGCCGCCGGTTCCAGTGCCGCCGCCTTCACCGGCGGTCACGAAGACCATGTCGGCACCGCGGAGGACTTCCTCGATCTCGTCGGCGTGGTCCTCGGCAGCCTGCTTGCCGACCTCCGGATTGGCCCCGGCACCCAGCCCGCGCGTCAGCTCGCGTCCGACGTCGAGCTTAACGTCGGCGTCACTCATCAGCAGGGCCTGGGCATCGGTGTTAATAGCTATGAATTCGACACCGCGGAGACCCACCTCGATCATGCGGTTGACTGCGTTCACGCCACCGCCGCCGATGCCGACGACCTTGATGACGGCCAAGTAATTCTGCGGAGCTGCCACGTTACGTGTCCCTTGTTAGTGTCCAATTGCGAAAACTGATGGAGTCGGGCTTGAAGCCCTGAACCTTGAAGTTCCTAAACCTTAACCCTCCACTTGAAGGTTATAGTTATGTCAAGTAACTCACGTCTGTGACGCTATTTCCTATGCTGGCTACATTCAATAACCGCCACCGCGTGTCGTCCTAATCCCCGTGAAATACACCGGCATCACCTTGTCGCATCACCGTGTCACCGGATGCCGCGGCACGCTCACGTCATAGGTGCTAACCGGGTTCGCGGGGTCGGCCGGCACCTTGAGCAGCGCCTCGAGCACGCGCGCCTTGAGCTCCTTCTCCCCCGCGTTGCCCCAGATGACGGTCTGGCCGTCCAGCAGCTTCAGCTCCACCGCGTCGACGGACTTGGCGGAGGCGTTGGAGAGCTTGGCAAGCACGTTGGCCGGCAGCGCGCCGAGGACCTCGGCGGTGGCCTGGAACAACTCCTTGCCGATGGTGCCGGCTCCGCCGTCAATCACCGGCAGCTTCACCGAGGCGGGGTCGGCGGTGGTGCCGAGCCTCACGCCGTCGACGTCCACGAGCATGTACTCCTTGCCGCGCTTGATGAGGGCGACGGGGACGCGCTCCTGGACCTGCACCACGAGGACCGACGGCGGATGGGCCTGGGTCTTGACGGACTTGATCTGGACGAGCGGCTTCAGCAGCGAGTCGACCTGGGAGTCGCTGACCTGCGGCAGCGGCGTGCCCAGCAGCGGCTTGAGTGCGGCCTGCACCTGGGCGGGCTTGAGGAGCTTCGTGCCGGTGACGCTCACGCTTTGCACCGCCAGCACAGGCGAGTAGATGGCAGCGACGATGAGCCCCGCCACAATGGCAGCGGTGACACAGGCTGCGACGATGACATTGCGCCTGATGCGCCGGCCGCGGGGTTCGGGAAAGGGCAGCACATTGTCCGGGGAAGTACTGGCCGGGGACGCAGTGCCCGGGGACGCGCTGTCCGCCGCCTTGGTTCCCGGTTTGCTTGCGGCCGGGCCTTTCAGCCGCGGCCAGGACGCTTTGGCCGGCGTGTCCTGAGGCTTGCCCTTGGACTGACTCTTCTGTGTCCTGCCGCTCTGTGCCGTGCCCTCCGGAACGACCTTGGAGGCCGTGATCACGGCCGGCTTCCCGCCGTCGGGCTTCACATCAGCCTCCCGGGCAGCATCAGCGTCCCGGGTGGCCGGCTTGGCCGGACGGTAGGTGGGCCGGCGGGTGCTAGCCACCGAGGGACTCCACGATGAGCGGCCCGTAGGCGGTGACGTCACCGGCACCTGCGGTGAGGATGATGTCGCCCGGCTGCGCGGCGGCGGCCAGGGCGGCAACGGCCTCCCCTGCTCCCACCAGGCTGCCGCCGGCGCCCAGATGCTCGGTGATGAGGGCGCTGGTAACACCGGGGATGGGGTCCTCGCGGGCCGGGTAGATGTCCAGCACCAGGGCAGTGTCCGCGGCCTTGAGGGCGTCGGCGAACTCTGCGGCGAACTCGCGCGTCCGGGAGAACAGGTGCGGCTGGAACAGGACGTGCACCTTGTGCTCGCCGGCCACTGACCGGGCCGCGGCCAGCGCCGCGCGGACCTCGGTCGGGTGGTGGGCGTAGTCGTCGTACACGCGCACGCCCCGGCTCTCGCCCTTGTATTCGAACCGCCGCGACGCGCCGGAAAAGTGGGCGAGGGCGGAGGCGGCGGCCTGGGCGTCCACGCCGAGTTCCAGTGCCACCGCCATGGCAGCGGCAGCGTTCAGCGCGTTGTGGCGTCCCGGGACCTGCAGTGCCAGCGGGAACCGGCCGCCCGCCGTCGTGATGGCCACCCTGCCCGGGCCCCCGTCGTCGAGCCGGAGGTCGGCGGCCTCGGACGTGCCGTACAGCACGACGCGGGTATTGCCCTGTTCGCGGGTGCGCAGCGCGAGGGCGTGTGCGCCGGCGTCGTCCGCGCACGCCACCAGCACACCGTCGGCGGGCAGCAGCGCGGTGAACCGGTCGAAGGATTCATACACGGCTTCAGCCGTGCCGTAGTGGTCGAGGTGGTCCGGTTCCACATTGGTGACGACGGCGATCTGCGGGCGGTAGTTCAGGAACGAGCCGTCGGATTCGTCCGCCTCCGCGACGAACACCCGGGAGCTGCCGTTGGCCGCGTTGACGCCGAGCGCGGGCACATTGGCACCGATCGCAAACGAGGGATCCAGGCCCGCGCCCTGCAGCAAAACGGTGATCATGGAGGTGGTGGTGGACTTCCCGTGGGTACCGGCAACAGTCACCACGAGGTCATCGCCCATGGTGGCGGCCAGGGCTTCAGAGCGGTGCAGCACCGGCAGCCCGGCGGCCCGCGCGGCTTCCAGTTCCGGGTTGTCGGCGCGGATCGCCGAGCCGGCCACGACCGTCTGGGTGTCGCCGAGGTTGCCGGCGTCGTAGCCCACGCAGATCCGGGCGCCGGCGGCGGCGAGCTCCTTCATGACCGGCAGGTCCTTGGCATCGGAACCGCTGACGGGAACCCCGCGCGCCACCATGATCCTGGCGACGGCGGACATGCCCACGCCGCCGATTCCGATGAAGTGCACGCGGCCCAGTGATTCCTGGCTGGCTGCTGCGTTGGTGGTCATTTGGATACCGCTTCCAGTACGAGGTCTGCCATGAGCTGGTCGGCATTTCGGATGCCAAGGTTCTCCGCGTTCGCCGCCATCGTGTCGAGCCGGGAGTGGTCCGTCAGCAGCGGGATAAGGCTGGTGCGGACCCATTCCGGGGTGAAATCGCGGTCCGCAACCAGCAGGGCACCGCCGGCATTCACCAGGCCGCGGGCGTTCAGTGCCTGCTCGCCGTTGCCGATAGGCAGCGGCACGAAAACGGCGGGAACACCGACGGCGGCGACCTCGCTCACGGTGGCCGCGCCGGAGCGGGCCAACAGCAGGTCGGCAGCGGCGTAAACGGTCTCCATGCCGTCCACGTATTCGAGCTGCCGGTAGCCGTCGGCGCTGAGCATGTTGCCGTCCGGGTCCATTATGGACTTGCCGCGGCCGGTGATGTGGATCGTCTGCACGCCGGCGGCGGAGAGTGCGTCGAGCGACGCCGCCATGGTGCGATTGATGCTTTGCGCCCCGGACGAGCCTCCGGTGACGATGAGGACCGGCTTGCCAGGCTGCAGGTTAAGGGCTCGCAGGGCGCCCTCGCGCGCGGTTGCCCTGACCATGGCGGAGACTTCGCGGCGCATGGGCATCCCCACGTGGCGGGCATGGCGCAGCGGCGTGCCGGCGAAGGCCACCGCCACGTGCCGGCTCAGCCGCGCCCCGACCCGGTTGGCCAGGCCCGGCCGGGTGTTGGCCTCATGGATGACAATGGGAATCTTCCGCCGCCAGGCAGCGAGGTACATGGGTGTGCAGACGTAGCCGCCCACGCCCACGAGGACGTCCGCCGCGGCGTCGTCGAGGATGCGCCCAGCCTGGCGGACGGCGCCGGCGAGGCGTCCCGGCAGGCGGAGCAGGTCCGCCGAGGGCTTCCGCGGGAACGGGACACGGTCGATGGTGGCCAGTTCCACGCCCGCGGCCGGGACCAGCCGGGTTTCCATGCCGGCGGCTGTTCCGACGGCGAGCAGCCGGGCGTCGGGGCGGGCTTCGCGGATAGCCGCGGCAATGGCCAGCAGTGGGTTGATATGGCCTGCTGTTCCGCCACCGGCGAGGACCACGGACAAGGACTCGGTTTTCATCAGGTGCTGGTTTACGCTTTCGTGCTGGTTTTCTTGCGCCCGGGCTTACGCCACGGGCCGAGCAGTTTCCGGGGACGGATGTTGGGTGCCATCTGCTCGCGGGCCAGTGACAACACTACGCCGATCGCGCAGAGCGACATCAGCAGCGCCGAACCGCCGTAGGAGATGAACGGCAGGGGAACACCGATCACCGGCATGAGGCCGGTAACAACGGCCATGTTGACCGTGCCCTGGCCGAGCAGCCACACCATGATGGTTCCGGCAAGCACCCGGTGGAACAGATCCCCCTGGGCCACCACCACGCGGTAGATGGCCGCACCCAGGATGGCGAAAAGGACCAGGACGACGACGGTCCCCACCAGCCCCAGCTCCTCACCGATGATGGCGAAGATGAAGTCGTTGTGCGCCTCGGGGATCCAGCTGTACTTCTGCCGGCTCTGGCCGAGCCCGACGCCGAACCAGCCGCCGGAGGCCAGCCCGTAGAGGCCGTTGGTGGACTGGTAGTTGGCGTCGATGCCGTCGCCGCAGCTCTGGCCGGTCCACCACGAGGTGATGCGGCAGACCCGGTTGGAGCTGGTCATGGCCATGAAGGCCATGACCGCGCCGAGTCCCACGGCCGCGAATCCGAACAGGTACAGGCGCACCCCGGCGAAGAACAGGGCGGCCGCCGTAATGAGCATGATGATCATGCCGGTGCCCAGGTCGTTCCCGAACAGAACCAGGCCGATGATCCCGCCTGCTATGGGCACCACGGGGACCACGGCGTGCCCCCACCGGTGCAGCAGCGACGCCTTCTTGGCCAGCACGGTAGCCATCCACAAGGCCAGGGCCAGCTTGGCCGCCTCGGAAGGCTGCAGGGTGAAGAACCCGCCGATGTCGATCCAGTTTTTGTTGCCGTTGACGCTGGTGCCGATCACCAGCACGAGCCCCAGCAGGGCGTAGGCGATGATGATGCCCGGCCAGGCGAGGCGCTTCAGCCACACCACGTTGATCCGGGACAGCATGAACATGCCGAAGATGCCGATTCCGGCGAACAGGCCCTGCTTGAGGGCGGCGGTGTAAGGCGACTCGCCCGCGGCGATGGCCTCCACGCTGGACGCCGACAGCACCATCATGATGCCGATGGCGGTCAGGGCCAGCGTGGTGCCGAGGATGAGGTAGTAGGTGGATCCGTTGCGGGACTTGCCGGTTCCTTCGAGGGCGGACCAGAAACGCCGGTACCACCGCCGCAGCCGGCCGGCCGCGGGAAGCCTGGATGCGGGAATCCTCGACGCCGGAGTCGTCGGCGCAGCAGCCTGTCCGGCGTTCTCCCCCGGCCGTTTCCGGGCGGCCGCAGGACGGGTGGGCGTGCTGGCCATTCTTACTCCTTGCCGGTCCGGGCCTCCCCTTCCACGAGCTCGCGGACCGCCGCGATGAAGGCATCGCCACGGTGAGCGTAGGAAGAGAACTGATCCATGGATGCAGCAGCCGGGGCCATCAGCACGGTGTCACCCGAGACGGCGAGCTGTGCCGCCGATGCGACGGCCCGTGCCATCACTGCCTCCCCGGTTTCGGCTGAATCCGGTGTGGCGTCATGTCCGGTTCCGGCTGACTGCACAATTTCAGTGTGGCCTGCCGCCTGCCGGATGACCGGGACATCCGGTGCGTGTCGCTGCAGGGACTCTTCCAGTGATGCAGTGTCCTTGCCGATCAGCACGACCGCCTTCAGACGGCGCGCGTGGTCGCGGACGAGGTCGTCGTAGCTGACACCCTTGGACAGTCCGCCGGCGATCCACACCACCGGATCGAACGCGGCCAGGGACGCCGAGGCGGCATGCGGGTTGGTGGCCTTGGAATCGTTGATCCAGAGGACGCCGTGCTGCTTCGCGACCGGCTGGATGCGGTGGCTCCCGGGAATGTACGCCTGGAGTCCCTCGCGCACGTGCTCGGGGCTGACGCCGTAAGCCCGCACCAGGCCCGCTGCGGCCAGGGCGTTGGCTACCATGTGGCGGGGTGCCACCGGGCCAAGGTCGGACATGGTGGCGAGTTCGGCGGCGCTGTCCTTCCGTTCGGCGATGAAGGCGCGGTCGACGAGCAGTCCCTCCACGACGCCGAGCATGCTGATGGCAGGCGTCAGGGTGGTGAAGGCGACAGCCCGGCAGCCTTCCACCACGTCGGCGTCCTCTACCATGCGCTCGGTTTCGATCTGCTCGTCGTTGTAGATGCAGGCCTTCTGCGTGTTTTCGTAGATCTTGGCCTTGTCGGCAAGGTAGGACTCGTAGGAGCCGTGCCAGTCCACGTGGTCCTCGGCGACATTCAGGCACACGCTGGCCACCGCCGAAACCGACTCGGACCAGTGCAGCTGGAAGCTGGAGAGTTCCACCGCGAAGACGTCATACTCCACCGGGTCGCGCAGGGCATCGAGGATGGGCGTGCCGACGTTGCCCACCGCTATCGCCTTCAGGCCCGCGGCCCGCAGCATCGACTCGGTCAGGCCCACCGTCGTCGTTTTGCCGTTCGTGCCGGTGATGGTGAGCCAGTCGGCGGTTTTCCGGCCCTCGCGGACGCGCAGGCGCCAGGCAAGTTCGACGTCGCCCCAGACCGGGATGTGGGCGCGGGCGGCAGCCGCGAGCAGCGCCTGGTCCGGCCGCCAGCCGGGCGAGGTGACCACGAGTTCGGGCTTCTGGCCGTCAATCTTGGGCAGCGTGCGGACGGCGTCCTCCCCCAGGAGCACGTCGGCCGCGCCGACGATCCGCAGCGTGTCCGCCTTGGCCCGGGCTGTTTCCGTGGTGGCGCCGTCGACCACCACCACGCGGGCGCCGAGTTCGATCAGTGTGTCCGCGGCCGCGAAGCCCGAGACACCGATCCCGGTGACCACAACGCGCAGCCCGGCCCAGTCGGAGTCCCAGCTGACGAGGTCTTTCAGCCGGGCGGAGCCCGTTGCAGCAGGGCCCGTTGCGGCGGAACCTGATGCGTCGGTGTGGGGTACGTTCACAGCAGGACCACCCATTCTGCGTAGAAGATGCCAAGACCCGCGGCGACGAACAGGCCGGCGAGGATCCAGAACCGGACAACCACGGTGACTTCCGCCCAGCCCTTGAGTTCGAAGTGGTGCTGCAGCGGCGCCATCTTGAAGAAGCGCTTGCCCTTGGTGACTTTGAAGTAGCCCACCTGGATGATGACGGAAAGCGTGATGAGGACGAACAGGCCGCCGATGAAGGCGAGCAGCAGTTCGGTGCGGGAGAGGATGGCGAACCCTGCGATGGCACCGCCGATCGCGAGGGAGCCGGTGTCGCCCATGAAGATCTTGGCCGGCGAGGTGTTCCACCACAGGAAGCCCACCAGCGCGGCGCTCATGATGGCAGCCAGCAGTGCAAGGTCCAGGGGATCCCGGACGGAGTAGCAGCCGCTGCCGGCCTCGCGGGGCGAGCCGCAGGCCTGGTTGCTCTGCCAGATGCCGATGAGCGTGTAGGCGCCGAACACCATGATGGCGGCGCCGGCAGCCAGCCCGTCGAGGCCGTCGGTGAGGTTGACGCCGTTGGTGGCCGCGGTGACGATCAGGTTTGACCAGACCACAAAGAGAATGGCCCCGAGCACGGTGCCGCCGAACGCGAGGTCAAGCCACGGGATGTCGCGGACCAGCGAGATCTTGGTGGATGCCGGGGTGACCCCGTCCGCGTCCGGGAAGTAGAGCGCCATGACGGCGAAGATGATGCCCACCGCCGCCTGCAGGATCAGCTTGGCCTTGGCGTTCAGGCCCAGGCTGCGCTGCCGTGAAATCTTGATGAAGTCGTCGAGGAACCCCACCAGGCCCATGCCCACCATCAGGAACAGCAGGAGGAGCGCGGAGGCGGACGGCCCGGGCGACCGGGGGTTCATGAGCCACATGATGAGGTGCGTTGCGCCGTAGCTCAGCAGCACCGAACCCACCACCACGGTGCCGCCCATGGTGGGCGTGCCGCGTTTGGTGTGGTGCGACGTCGGCCCGTCGTCGCGGATGAACTGGCCATAACTCTTGTGCACCAGCAGACGGATGAACAGCGGGGTGCCCACCAGTGCCAGCAGCAGGGCCAGGCCAGCGCCGATCAGAAGTGCAATCACAGCAGCTCGCTCCCTTCATTGGCAGATGTGGGGGTGGCATGTGGGGGTAATGCTATCCGATCGCCCAAGTGCCGCAGTCCCACGCTGTTCGAGGACTTGAAGAGC
Organism: Arthrobacter sp. NPDC057009; assembly: GCF_042673905.1. Classification (NCBI taxonomy): domain Bacteria; kingdom Bacillati; phylum Actinomycetota; class Actinomycetes; order Micrococcales; family Micrococcaceae; genus Arthrobacter; species Arthrobacter sp. NPDC057009. The sequence continues at coordinate 68,907 of NZ_JBHUSB010000016.1, read as the reverse complement.
ACCAGGTCGCCGGGTTCGAGCTGCTCCTGCAGCAGTTCGTAGGCTTCGTCGGCGGTCTCGGCGAACATGCATTCGTCGCCCCAGGACCCTTCCTGCACGGCGGAGACGTACAGCGAACGCGCTTCCCGGCCCACCACCAGGAGGCGCGAGATGTTCAGCCGCACCACCTGCGTGCCGACGGCCGTGTGCTCGCGGATCGAATCGTCACCCAGTTCCAGCATGGCGCCGAGCACGGCCCAGGTGCGGCGGCCGCGGCCGAGGTCGGCCAGCGTGCGCAGCGCTGCGCGCATGGATTCCGGGTTGGCGTTGTAGGCGTCGTTGATGACGGTGACGCCGTCGGGCCGTTCGGTCCGCTCCATGCGCCAGCGGCTGGCAGCGGACTGGGAACTCAGGGAGGCGCTGATCCTGTCGGCCGGAACGCCGGCGGAGTGCGCGGCGGCCGCCGCGGCGAGGAGATTGGCCACGTGGTGTTCGCCGATCAGCTTGCTGCTGACCCGGACAGTGGGCTCCCCCGGCACTTCGAGGTCGAACTCCGGGTTTCCTGAAGCGTTGGTGTCCAGCTGGGCCGCCCGGACGGCCGGAGCATCCGGCTGGGCATCCCGGGAGGAAAAACCAAGAACGGCGGCCCGGGTGCGCTCGGCCATGGCGGCAACGCGGGGGTCGTCAAGGTTGAGCACTGCCGTGCCGTCCACGGGCAGGGCCTCGGCCAGCTCACCCTTGGCGGTGGCGATGTTTTCCACGCCGCCGAATTCGCCGGCGTGGGCTGTTCCCACTCCGAGCACCACACCGATCTCCGGACGGACCATGTCGGCCAGGTAGCGGATGTGTCCGATGCCGGTGGCGCCCATCTCGATCACCAGGAACCGGGTGTCAAGACCCGCCTGGAACACGGTGAGGGGCACGCCGACCTCGCCGTTGTAGGAACCCTGCGGTGAAACCGTGGTCCCCTCGCCGGCCAGGATGCCCGCGAGCAGGTCCTTGGTGGTGGTCTTGCCGGCTGAGCCTGTGATGCCGATGACGGTCAGTTGTTCACCGGCCGCCTCGCGGTGGTGCCTGATCCGCCGGACAGCCTCGGCCGCGAGGGCTCCCAGGGCCAGTACCGCGTCCTCGACGAGGACAGACGGATACGTCCGGCCAGCGTCGTCCTTGATTTCACGCTCGGTGAGCGCCAGAACGGCGCCGCGGTCAAAGGCCGCCCCCACAAAGCTGTGCCCGTCTGCGTTTTCGCCGGGTTTGGCCACGTAGAGGGAGCCGGCAACGGCCTCCCGGGAGTCGGTCACCACGGATCCGGGGGTGACGTCGGGGTCGGCGAGCAGGCGGCCGCTGGTGATTTCGGCGATTTCCGCCGCAGTTAGTTCAATCATGTCGGTCTAGGACTCTATCCCGTCGTCTTGGAGAACGGTGAATCCTCGTGCCGTCAAGGCGTTCCGTAGTTCCACCCTGTCGTCGAGGGCAAGGTTGACTCCCTTGACCTCCTGCCACACTTCGTGCCCGCGCCCCGCGACCAGGATGGTGTCCTCCGGAGCAGCGAGGTTGACGGCCTCCCGGATGGCGGCATCCCGGGGGAAAACTTCCATGATCCTGCAGTCGAGCTGCTCGGCTTCCTTGGCGTCCGTCGCCCCCACCAGCACGTCCGCGCGGATCGCCGCGGCATCCTCATCGTGGGGGTCGTCATCGCTGACGATCACGACGTCGGCAAGCCGGGCGGCGATGGCGCCCATGGAAGGGCGCTTGCCCTGGTCGCGCTGGCCGGTGGCACCGAAAACGACGATCACCTTGGAAGCGGGCTCCGGGGAGCGGACCGCCTCCAGGGCCCGCGCCAGTGCATCGGTGTTGTGGGCGAAGTCCACGACGGCGGCCGGCCGGGTGGACACGAGCTGCATGCGGCCGGGAACTGCCACCGTGAAGGGATCCCTGGCGTCCAGTGCTGCCTGCACCTCGGCCGGGTCTGCGCCGCCGGCGAGCACCATGGTCAGGGCCAGGGCCGCGTTGGAGACGTTGAACGCGCCGGGCAGGCCCGTATGCACGCGCAGTTCCGCGCCTTCCCGGCTGCGGAGGATGAACTCGGTGCCGAGGCCGAGGGGCTTCGGGGAGGTCACGGTCCAGTCGGCCACCGCAAAGTTTTCTTCCCCTTCGGGCCGGCTGCCGGGCTGCAGGGTTGCCAGCGTGGTGACCGGGAGCTCAGTCTCGGCGGCAAGCCGCCGTCCCCACTCGTCGTCGACCGTCACGACGGCGGCCCTGGCGCGTCCGGCGGTAAACAGCTCCGCCTTGGTCCGGTAGTACTCCTCCATGGTGCCGTGCAGGTCCAGGTGGTCCTGGGTGAGGTTGGTGAAACCGGCGACGTCGAAGACCACGCCGTCCACCCGGCGGAACGAAACGGCGTGCGAGGAGACCTCCATGGTCGCGGCGTCCAGTCCGCGTTCCCGCATGAGGGCAAGCAGGGCATGCACGTCGGTGGATTCCGGCGTGGTCAGGAGGCTGGGAATCGGGTCACCTCCGGCCAGGATCTCGATGGTGCCGATGAGTCCGGTCTTCTTGCCCATCGCCTGCAGCAGGGCGTTGATGAAGTAGGTGGTGGTGGTTTTTCCGTTGGTGCCGGTCACGCCGAACATCGAGGGGCCCGGGAGGTCCGCGTCCTGGCTCCGGTAGATCAGCTTGGACAGGCGGCCCACCACGCTGCGGGGCTCGGCCACTACAAGGACGGGGACGGCAATGTCATGCCCTACGGCAAGGAGCTTCCCGCCGGCGTCGTCCGTCAGCACCGCGACCGCGCCGGACTCGATGGCCGTCTTGGCGAAGTCAGCGCCGTGCCGGGACGCCCCGGGCAGGGCAACATACAGGTCCCCGCGTTCCACGGTCCGTGAGTTCAGTGAGATGCCGGTGACCGGAATGGATTCGGCGGCCCCGGCCACTGCGACGCCGACTGACTGGCCGATGACACCCAGCTCGACGGCGGCGACGGCGGTGGGCCTGAAGCCGCTCCTGGATGCCTGCCCCTCCGGGGCGTCGGCAGTGCCGGGGTCATGGTGCTGTGACAACTGAATCTCCGTTGGTGCTAGTGGACCACGGACACGACAGAACTGTTTGTCCAGCCGTACCGCGGTCTCTCTTGGCGGGCGTTACGTGGCGTACTGCCTCATTGGGCGTACGCCGTTATTTGGCATACTGGGGCAGCCTCACGGGCGTTCCCTTGGACGGCGGAACGTTGTACATCCGCAGTGCCTGGCCCATGACCGAGCGGAACACGGGGCCGTTGGTGATTCCGTAAATCGACCCCTTGGGACGCTGCAGGACCACCTCAACAATAAACCGCGGATCGTCCATCGGCGCCATTCCCACCATGGAGGCGGTGTAACCGCAGAAGCCGGCGGTCCCGTCATCACAGGGCGATTGCGAGGTACCCGTCTTGGCCCCGACCCGGTAGCCGTCGATCGCGGCCTCCTTGATCTGGCCCTCGGTCACAGCGCTTTCGAGGATGTCCCTGACATCCTGTGCCGTCTCCTCCGAGACCACCCTCCGGGACGGCTTGGCCGCCACCTTCTCCTCTGTTCCGTCAGGGCTGATGTAGCTGTCGATGAGCCGCGGCTGCAGCATCACGCCGTCATTGGCGATGGTCTGGTAGGCGCGGACCGTCTGCAGGGTGGACTGCGAGACGCCCTGCCCGAACAGCACCGTGTACTGCTGGCGGCCGTCCCACTGGTCAGCCGGGGTCAGGATGCCCTTCGCTTCCGCCGGCAGGCCGATCTCCGGTGCCTCGCCGATGCCGAATTTCTTCAGCCAGTCGTAGCGTTGCTCCTTGGTGAGCCGCTGGCCTGCCATCACGGTGCCGGTGTTCATGGACCAGCCCAGGATGCCCGCCAGGGTCCGCTTCTCGGTCCCGTGGGAGAAGGAGTCATCGAACTGCTGGCCGTCCACCACCAGGGACGGCGGGATCACAAAGGTGTCAAGCGGTTTGGCCTTGCCCTCTTCGATGACGGCGGCCGCTGTGATCATCTTTTCCACGGACCCGGGCTCGTAGGCAGCGGTGACGGAGCGCACGCCGCGGTCCTTGGCAGCCACCTTGCCGGGGTCGTTGGGGTCGGGCGTGTTGGTGTCGGCCATGGCGATGATGTTGCCGGTCTTCGCCTCAGAGACGATGATGACACCCCACTCGGCGCTGAGCTTGTCAGTCTGGGTCTGGATGGCCTGCTGGGCGAAGTACTGGAGGTCGGAGTTCAGGGTGAGCTTGACGTCCTTGCCATCCTGCGCGGGCGTCAGTTCGTCGATGCCCACGGGGATACGGAGGCCGTCGGCGCCGATTTCAAACACGCGTTTGCCGGGAGTGCCGCGCAGAATCCCGTCCTGGGTCTGCTCGAGGCCTGCCTGACCGGTGGTTCCGTTTTCCAGGAAGCCCACAATGCCGCCGGCCACTGACCCGTTCGGGTACACACGCTTGCTGGTTCCTTCGGAGAAGATGCCCGGGATCTGCAGTTCCGAAACCCGGTTTTCGACGTCGGGCCGGAGATCCTTGGCCACGATGTAGTAGGTCCTGGTGCCGGTGACGGATTTGCGCACGTCCTCAACGTCCATGCCCAGGACGGAGGCGAGCTCCGCGATCCCCTGGTCACGGGACACGGTAACGAGCTCGTCCTTGCCGTTCACCTTTTCAAGCCGTTTGAAGGATTCGGTCTTGGTGTTTACGGACTGGTCAACGGTGATGTTGTAGCGGATGACGCTGTTGGCCAGCACTGTTCCGTTGGCGTCCAGGATGCTGCCCCGCTCGGCCGGCAGCACGGTGGGGCGCAGCCGGTTATCCAAGGCAGCTTCTGCCATGCCCCCGACGTCAAGCCCCTGGACCAGGAAGAGCTTTCCACCGACCACCAGCAGCAATGCAAGCATGATGCTGAGTCCCAGGCGGAGTCTCTTGGTGGCGTTAGCAACTTTCTTCTTGCCTGTTTTGCCCTTGCCTTGCGCCACGCTCATCCCCTACTGCTTGCCATGCGGGCTACCAGCCGCCTGTTCCTTCCCTACTGACCCGGCGTCCTTTGCTCCGGAGCCGGAATGGTGCCGCCGTTCAGGGCCGCGGGCTTGGCGGCAGCCGCCGGTTCGGCCGGCTTGGCATCCGCTTCCTTGGTCTCCGGCTGTGCGGCCGCCGTTTCACCGGCTGCCGGCACCCTGCTTGCCAGCGGCTCGCCCGAGCTGGCGGGCGGGACCACGTTCAGCTGGCCGGGGACGGCGGGGGCGGCAATCACCGCTCCTGCACGGTCCCCCTTTACCGCCGGCTTGGCATCCCCGCTGACGGTCAGCGTGGAAAGATCGATCTGTCCCTTGCCGGTGGAGGCAACCATTCCCAATTCTGCGGCCTTGGCAGCCAGATTCTGGGGAGCCTCGAAGTTTTGGACCTGCTGTGTCAGGTCCTGGTTCTGCTTGGTGAGCGCCGTCTGTTCGGCACGGAGCTTGACCAGCTGGTACTGCGCTGTGGACACGGAGATGTTGAGCACCAGCACCGCGATCAGCGCCGCTGCCAGCATGCCGAAGCAGAGTACAACAAAAGGAGCGCGGCGCTTCCTCGGCGCGGACCGGACCAGGGAAAGCGGGGTGCGCGCCTTGCGGGCCGAACCCGGAAGGCCGGCCTGCTCACCTATACCCTGGACGCTCGGGCCGGACGGAAGGGCGAGGTTCTTGGCAGCTGAGGTGCTCATGTTGCTCTCCTGGCTCTGATGCGTTCCACTGCGCGCAGCCGGGCTGATGCTGCACGCGAATTCTCTGCGATTTCGACGGCGGTGGGCACCTCGGTGCCCTTGGTCAGGGTTTTGAGTTCGGCCTTGTGTTCTTCAAGCTCCACCGGGAACCCGAGCGGAGCTGATGATTTGGAGCGGGACTGGAAGACGCCCTTGACGATCTTGTCTTCCAGGGAGTGGTAGGACATCACGACGATCCGGCCGCCAAGCGCAATTGCATCCACGGCCGCCGGCACCGCGCGCTCGAGGACGTCCAGTTCCTCGTTGACTTCGATGCGCAGCGCCTGGAAGGTGCGTTTGGCCGGGTGTCCGCCGGACTTGGCGGCGGCGGCCGGAACCACAGCGCGGATCTGTTCGACGAGTTCCCCGGTGGTGGTGAACGGCTTCACTGCGCGGGCGGCGACGATCCTGTTGGCGATGCGCCCGGCGAACTTTTCCTCACCCCACTTGCGGATGATCCTGACGAGCTCTTCTTCGCTGTAGGTGTTGACGACATCCGCCGCCGTCTGGCCGCGGCTGGTGTCCATCCGCATGTCCAGCGGTGCGTCAAAGGAATAAGCGAAACCGCGTTCACGCTCGTCAAGCTGGAGGGACGAGACGCCGAGGTCCATCAGGATGCCGTGGACCTCGGGAATGCCGAGGTCCTCAAGCACCTCGGCGATTTCGTCGTACACGGCGTGGACCAGGTCGGTGCGGGCCGCAAAGGGCTCGAGCCGCTCCCCCGCCAGCGCCAAGGCTTCCTCGTCGCGGTCGATCCCCACGAGGTGCAGGTCCGGGAAACGCTGGAGCATGGCTTCGGAGTGCCCGCCCATCCCGAGCGTGGCGTCGATGACCACCGGCGTTTCACCGCGCGAGCGTGCTGCCTCGAATCCGGGCGCCAACAGATTGATGCACCGGTCCTTCAGGACCGGCACATGGCGTTCGGACGTTGGCTTTGGCTGGCCGGGTTCTGTCACGCCTTCGTCCTTCCTTGAGCGCCTGGGAATCTCTTATGCCGGGTTTCTTGGGCCAGATCCCCATCCGCGCCTATCCCGCTGACTGCCTGGCTCCGGGGAAGTGAGCCAGGTAGCCGGAAGGATGGGCGGCTGGAGATCTCGTCCAAGAAACAAATCCGGACTCGTGCCGGCCTAAAGGATGCCGGCGATGGGGTTGTCGGTCTCGGAGAAGGAGGTTTCCTTCTCCGCCAGGTACGCATTCCAGGCTTGGGCATCCCAGATCTCCGCCCGGGTGCCGGCCCCAATAACGGCCAACTCCCTGCCGAGCCCTGCGTACTCCCGGAGCGCGGGAGGTATGGTCACGCGCCCCTGCTTGTCAGGCACCTCGTCTGAGGCTCCAGAGAGAAAAACCCGGATGTAGTCACGAGCCTGCTTGTTGGAGATCGGTGCCTCCCTGATCTGCTCGTGGACCCTCGCGAATTCCTGCTCGCTGAAGACGTAGATGCAGCGCTCCTGGCCTCGCGTGAGAACAAGTCCGCCGGCAAGCTCCTCACGGAACTTGGCGGGAAGAATGATCCTGCCCTTTTCGTCAAGACGCGGCGAGTGTGTCCCAAGGAACACGTCCCCACCGCCCGTCTGCCGTCAGAAGCCGAACAACCCCCGCGCTGCCACTACCCTCTTACGCGCTCCACTTTACTCCACTTCTCCCCACAGTCAACGTGACACAGGCATTTCTCCGCGGTTTGGAGAAACAGTTTTGCCCGGAATGACGCGGATTTTTGGGCGGGGGTGGGAAGTGGAGGGAAATCGCTCCCTTTCCGGCTCAGCCAGGGTGCCCCGCCCCTCTGTGCGGGATCGTCCAACGGCGGCGGCTCGGGCCTAAATCCGCGGTTTAAAGCGGAATGACCCGCCGTGGCGGGTCATTCCTGGTCTATTTGGCACCCACCGGGGATGACCAGGTGGTGCGAAGTGGAGGCTGGTGCGGGGCAGGCGTGGTGGGAAGTGGAGCAGCGCTCAGGACTCCCCGCGGCGCCTTTCGTCCCAGCGTTCTTCGAGGCTGTTCATGAAGGAGCTCTTACCCTTTGACTTTCGGCCATGCCCGCCGGCCTTCGCTTTGCCCGCCGCAGCGCTGCGCATCGTGGCAAAGTAAACCCCGGCACCCATGACAACAAACCCGAGGACCCCTACGAAGATGTTCTGCAGGGAAACCCCAACAAGGAGGAGCAGCACCCCGGCCAGCGTGGCCAGTACGCCAATCACAATGTGCCGGGTGGACCAGCTGCGGCCGGGATCCGAGCCCATGGAATTGGCGAACTTGGGATCGTCCTCATGCAGTTGCCTCTCGAGTTGCTCGAGCAGCTTCTGTTCGTGCTCCGAGAGCGGCATCACGACCTCCTTAAGTAGGCCAACGTCCAGACAGGTCGGAACCGGTTGTTCCTGCCCCGTCAACGACCGGCATGCCCTCCGGGTTCCCGGCCTGCCAACCTCGGCAAATCCAGGGATCCAAGCATACCGACGCGGCGGGTCAGGTGATCCACACATGTCCAGACGTTCGAAATCTTTGTATCTATAAGGATAGTTTGTTGGGCGCTGTTCTGAAAGACGCTGTTCAACGGCGCCAACGCGCCCCAGGCCTTGAAATGACACTGATCCGCGCCCCTGAATGCGGTTTCCCGATTCCGCTGGTGTCAGCGGAATCACGTCAGTGGCTGCCGCTCCCAGGCTCAAGCAGCCGCGCCGGCAGCACGGACTTGCTGCCGAACTTCTCGGCCACCTTGTCCAGGGCCTGTTCAGCAGCCCGCCAGTTGTCATCGCGCCTGTCAAGGCTCAGCTGAAGGGAGGTCTGGGCGGCGGTCTCCAGCTGTTCCGCCCGGACCCCCACCAGCCGGACCGTCAGCGGCCGGCTGCCGAGTGACTCCAGCAACTGGACGGCCACGCCATAGATGAGCTGCGCGCTGTCCAGCGGAGTGTGGACCGTGCGGCTGCGCGTTACGGTGGAGAAGTCGGCGTACCGCAGCTTGAGGGCCACAGTCCTGGCCACCATGCCCGATGCGCGGAGCCTCTCGGCCGTGCGGTGTGACAGCCGCAGCAGCTCGCGGTGCAGCAGGGCGTCGTCGGCCGTATCCGAGGCGAACGTCTCTTCTGCTCCAATGCTTTTCTCCACCCTCACCGGGGTGACCGTCCGGCTGTCGATACCCCAGGAGAGCCGGTGGACGTGTTCGCCGGTGGCGCCCAGTACCTTCTTGAGCGAGGAGACGGGCGTCGCGGCGACGTCCGCTACGGTGCGGATTCCCATCCGGGCCAGAACTTCCGCCGTCTTGCCGCCTACGCCCCACAGGGCATTGACCGGCAGGCTGTGAAGATACGGCACGGTTTCTTCCGGCCGGATGAGCAGCAGGCCATCCGGCTTGCACCGGGTGGAAGCGATCTTGGCCACGAATTTGCTGGCAGCGATCCCCACAGACGCTGTGATGCCCAGTTCGCTGGCGACCCTCCGGCGGATCAGCTGGCCGATTTCCAGCGGGGGGCCGAGCCTGCGGATCGCCCCTCCCACGTCAAGGAACGCCTCATCGACACTGAGCGGCTCGACGAGCTCCGTGATGGATTCGAAAATGGCCATCAGCTGGCCGGACACCTCGTAGTAGAGCTTGTGCCTCGGCTCGATGATGATGGCCTGAGGACACAGCCGGTGGGCCACTGCCATGGGCATCGCCGATTTCACGCCAAATTTGCGCGCCTCATAGGAGGCTGACAGCACCACGGAGCGTTCCGCCGGAAAGCCAACGATGACCGGCCGGCCTCGAAGGTCGGGACGGGCGCGGAGTTCCACGGAGACAAAAAACGCGTCCATGTCGACGTGCATGATGCTCGCCCGCCGAAGGTCCCGAAGCCGCGCTTCCGCCTGCTCTCTCTCCTCGTCCGGCCCCACGTCTGCAATCCTATGCCCTCCACCCGACTAAACTGGAGGCTGCATCCGGCATCAACACCCAGGAGGACCGCACCTGTGAAGGTCATTGGAACGCTCATGCCTGCCCGCCTTGGGCTGCTCGCCGCGGGAGCGGCCGTGCTGGCGGGGGCGACTGCATGCACGGCACAGGCGCCCGGTTCCGCAACGCCCGCAGCAACAGCGTCGGCCTCCCCGGCTGCCGCGGCAACAAACACGGCGACCGCCACGGCTTCCGCGCCGGCAACAGCCAGCCCGAGCGCCGCGCCCGGCACGTCGGCCACCGTGGGTGCCCTGGTTGCCGGCTTCCCGGCCAAGCTGCTTCCGGTGATGCCCGGGGCGAAGGTGGTGGCCAGCAGCTTCGACAAGTCGGCCTCCCCGGCCACCGCCGCACTGGTGGGTTCAACCTCCGCCAAGCCGGCCGCCGTCGTCGCCTATTACACCAAGGCCCTGGAAGCACAGGGCTTCAAGGCCGTTCCCGGCAACACAGTGGGCAGCGTGGCATCAAAGGACTTCGTGCGCGGGGGAAGCGAGACGGTTAACATCGCTGTCCCCCAAACCGGCGGAATTTCCACCTTCACCATCGGCGCCAACGTGACGCCCGAGTCCGTCAAGTGATGGTGGCCGAGCAGCTTCGCGTCGAGCAGGCGGACTTCGTGGCCGCCGTCGCGGGAAAGCTCACAGATTTTCTGACAACCCGGCAGTCGATCATGAATGCCATTTCGCCGGACATCGATCCCATCATGGGGTCCATCTCCAACCTGGTCACCGGCGGAAAGCGGCTTCGCGCCCTCATGTGCTACTGGGGATGGCGCGGAGCAGGCGGTCCTGCCACAGCCGAGGACATCATCACGGCAGGCGCCGCCCTTGAGCTGTTCCAGGCCGCAGCGCTGATCCACGACGACATCATCGACCGGTCGGATACCCGCCGGGGCGGACCCAGCGTGCACCGCCGGTTCAGCCAGCTCCACGAGTCCCAGGGCTGGGCACTCGACAGCGAACGCTTCGGCCACGCCGCGGCCATCCTGGCCGGCGACCTCTGCCTGTCCTTCAGCGAAGAGGCCTTCACCGACATCGGTGAAACGGCGGCCTCCGGCAGCAGGGCAAGGCTGATCTTCAACCTGATGCGCTCCGAGGTCATGGCCGGCCAGTACTTGGACATCCTGGAAGAGGTGGCGGGGCCGGTCCGGGACCGTGCCGGTGCCGTCAGCCGCGCCCAGTCGATCATCCGTTTCAAGTCGGCCAAGTACTCGACGGAGCACCCGCTCGCCCTGGGCGGGGCGCTCGGCGGCGCTTCTGATGAGCTGCTCCGGGGCTACTCCGCCTTCGCGCTGCCGCTCGGCGAAGCCTTCCAGCTCCGCGACGACGTGCTGGGCGTCTTCGGGGACCCGGTCACCACCGGCAAGCCTGCCGGCGACGACCTCCGGGAGGGCAAGCGGACCGTGCTCGTCGCCTTCGCCCTGGACCTGGCGACCCCCGAGGAGTCTGCGTTTATCGACTCCAGGCTCGGCAGTCCTGACCTGAGCGACGAAGACGTTGCCGAGATCCGCCGGATCATTGCGGACTGCGGCGCGCTGCAGGCCACTGAGGTGCTGATCGAGGAATTCGGGGCGGCAGCGTATGCAGCCCTGGAGCTGCTGCCGCTGGAGGACCTCCCCAAGACCGCGTTGCGGCGGCTGGCGGAGGCGACAGTGAGCCGGGCCGCCTAAACGGCTGGCCCGGCCCGTTTGTTACAAAGCCTGGTCTGTTACCAGTCCGGGTTCATTACCAGGCTGGGTTCACTACCAGGCTGGGTTCACTACCAGGCCAGGGACTGTGCCCGGCGGCGGATTTCTGTCTTGCGTCCTTCACGGAGGGCGTCGATGGGCCGCCCGCGCAGCGACTCGTCAGGGGTGAAAAGCCACCCGATGAGCTCTTCGTCGGAGAAGCCGGCGTCTGCCAGCACCACGATCGTGCCCTTGAGGCTCTCTACTACGTGGCCGTCCTGAAGGAAAGCGGCGGGCACCGAACGGATCTTGCGTTCCCCGATCCGCAGGGCTGCCAGCGCGCGCTCGTCAAGGAGCCCGTGGACTTTGGTAATGGACACATCCAGCATCTGGGCAACATCTGGCAGGGGCAGCCAGTCGCCTACAAGGGTTTCAACAGTACTCACGGGACAAGGTTGCCATGGCGGGCGCCCGCAAGCCTAGTCAGAACGGCGCGCTCCTCGGCCCGCAACATTTTGGCGCGCGACACTCCCAGCGCGCCTGATTTTCCGGGTGAAAACCAATTCTTGTGCTAACCGAGAAATCGTGAGAGATTCACATAGATAACATTCGCACCACGATTAACATCAGTAACATTAGTATCACGAGCAAATGGCATGACCGACAGCAATCGCCGCTGAGAAGAGGACTTTCCCATGACGACGACCCGCTCCACCAAGCAGTCACCCCGGCCGGGCCTGCCCCTGATCGCGGCCACGACAGCCACGCTGCCTGCCGTCATGCTTTCCTCCCTTGCGGTCGCCGAGCCCGCAGCGGCCGAAGCCCGTCCTAAGACGGTCCCTGCGACACTTGCCGCCGCCATCGAGGCTCAGGCGGCTGCAGCTAAAGCGGGTGTGATTCCCGCAGCCTCCGTGCCGGCAGCCCTCCCGTCAGCCCTGCAGCCCACCCGCGTCACCCCGTCGTCCCACACGGTGGTCCGCGGGGACACGGTCAGCGGCATCGCCGGCCGGTATGGCCTCAGCACCTCTGCCGTGCTCAAGCTCAACAACCTCAGGTCGAACTCCGTGATCTACCCGGGACAGCGCATCAAGCTGAAGGGTGCCGCGGCACCGGCGGCGAAGACTGCTGCCGCGCCTGCCCGTACCGCCGCCCGGACGTACACCGTCAAATCCGGTGACACCCTGGGCGGCATTGCCTGGCGGCACGGCGTCAAGCTTTCCCAGGTGCTCAGCTGGAACGGGCTCAAGATGACATCGACCATCTTCCCGGGCCAGAAGATCCGGCTCGGTGCCGGCACGGCCGTTGCGGCTGCACCGACCAAGGCGGCAGCACCGGCCGCCACCCGCTCCGCCTCCTACGTCATCAAGTCCGGGGACACACTGTCCGGTATCGCGGCCAGGCATGGCGTGAAGCTTTCGGCCATCCTGTCGGCGAACCGGCTGAAGGTCACCAGCACCATCTTCCCCGGCCAGAAGATCGCCATTCCCGGCAAGACCGGCTCCGTCCAGCCCGCGTCCAGCGTCACGCCGCTGGTGCCCAGCTCCTTCCTCGGCTACACCTACCCGCCCGCCGTCGTCAGCTCGGCCAACAAGAACAAGGCCCTGCTCAACGCCTCGCCCGTCCCGTCCCTGGCGCAGATGCAGTCCATTGTGGCCGACACGGCACGGCGGATGGGCGTGGATCCCGCGCTGGCACAGGCCTTCGCCTACCAGGAGTCGGGCTTCAACCAGCGGGCAGTGTCGCCGGCCAACGCCATCGGCACCATGCAGGTGATCCCCTCCTCCGGCCAGTGGGCATCTGACCTCGTGGGCCGGAAACTGAACCTGCTGGACCCCTACGACAACGTCACCGCCGGCGTCGCCATCATCCGCCAGCTGATCCGGACCAGCAAGAACCTGGACTACGCCATCGCCGGTTACTACCAGGGCCAGTACTCGGTCAACAAGTACGGCATGTACACCGACACCAAGCACTACGTCGCAGCCATCAAGGCACACCGCAAGAACTTCAGCTGACGTGCCCCACTTGCCCCGGGGCAGGGTCAGACCAGCCCCGGGGAGCATAACGATACGGGTCCGGATCCTATGTTGATTCGGACCCGTTTCCGTGCAGCACTTAGTATCGAAGAGTGCAGGAAAACGCTATAGGCAGTCTCATTGGGTCGCTGGTGGACAACCGCTACCAGGTGAAGTCCAGGTTGGCGCGGGGCGGGATGTCCACCGTTTACGTGGCCACGGACCAGAGGCTGGACCGCGATGTAGCCCTGAAGGTCCTGCATCCGCACTTGGCCAACGACGGCAATTTCCTGGACCGCCTGGCGCGCGAAGCACGGGCTGCCGCTAAGCTCTCACACCCGCATGTGGTGGGCGTGCTGGACCAGGGGCACGACGGTGACACCGCCTACCTCGTGATGGAGTACATCAAGGGGCACACCCTTCGCGACGTCATCAACAGCAAGGGCGCGTTGTCGCCCCGGCTGGCCCTGGCCCTCATCGATCCGGTCGTGGAGGGCCTGGGAGCGGCCCACGCCGCAGGCATGATCCACCGCGACGTGAAGCCGGAAAACGTGTTGATTGCCGACGACGGCCGGATCAAGATCGGCGACTTCGGCCTCGCCCGCGCCGTAACGACAACAACCAGCACAGGTGCCCTGATCGGCACCGTCGCATACCTTTCTCCGGAACTGGTCCTAGGCAAGCCGGCCGACGCCCGAAGCGACATCTACTCGACAGGCATCATGCTGTTCGAGATGCTGACCGGACGCCAGCCCTTCGACGGCGAGGTCCCGATCCAGGTGGCCTACCAGCACGTGAACTCCACCGTGGGTCCTCCCTCCGCCCTCGTTCCCGGCCTGGCGGACGAAGTGGACGAACTCGTACAGTGGTGCACCGCCAGCGACCCCGAGCAACGGCCGGTGGACGGCAACGCCCTGCTGGCAGAACTCCGCCATATCCGGACCAACCTCACCGACTCCGAACTGGACCTGCAACCCCCTGCGGCCGTGCGGGCGGCTGCGGCGGCGGGCGGAGCTTCAGCCACTGCCAGCCACGGCCTCCGCGGGGCCGCTGCACCTCCCGCCCCGGCCAGGAAGCCGTCGCACCTGCCGCAAAACCCGCCTGTTCCCGGCGCCGCGGCTGTCCAGGGAATACCGCCGGTACAGGGAACCCCGGGAAACCACACCGAGGTGCTGTCACCGATCCACGGCGGCGAGGTCCCCCGGGGCCGTCCCACCGAAGTCATTTCCCGTGCCAGCAATCCCACCACCGTGTTTTCCGCCCCGACCTCTTCAAACCCGGCCTCTTCAAACCCGACCTCTTCAAACCCGGCCTCTTCAACTCCCGTTTCATCAACCAACGTCTCTTCGACCAGCAGGCCGGTCCTCCCGCCCTACGGATTCGATGACGATGACAGGGATGATGCCCAGCTCCCCCTGAGCAAACGCGAACAGCGGAAACTGGACCGCCACGAAGAAAAGGCCCGGTCACGCGCCGCGGCCACTCCCGTCCGCACCCTCCGTGAAGGAAACCCCCGGCGCAGGGGCGCGCTCTGGATCGTGGTCATGGTGATCCTCGCCCTGCTTGCCACCGGGGCCGGGTGGTTCTTCGGCATGGGGCCGGGATCCCCCGGGACCGTGCCGTCCGTGGCCAACAGAACCGTGGCGGAGGCACAGAAGCTGCTCCGGGACGCCGGCTTCCAGTCCAGCACCCAGGATGTCTTCGACGACGACGTCAAGGCAGGGCTGGTGGTCGCATCCGAGCCGGGCGCCGGAACGGAAATCCGCAAGTTCCAGCAGGTGTCGCTGTTCGTGTCCAAGGGGCCGCAGCTGTTTCCGCTGCCGCGGCTGACCGGCAAGACGCTGGAGGCGTCCAAGGAGGCGCTCAACGGGGCTGAAATGGCGCTCGGCAAGGTCACCGAAAAGTTCGATGAGGAAGTGCCCGCCGGAACGGTGCTAAGCCAGGCCCCGGCGCCGGGAACGCCCGCGCGGCACGGGACGCCTGTCAGCCTGACTGTCTCGAAGGGCCCGCAGCCCATCCCGGTGCCGGACGTCCGCGGGCAGGACGAGGAAGAAGCGGTACATGCCATTGAAGCTGCCGGCCTCAAGGCCGAGGTAGCAGATGAAACCGTCCACGACAGGAACGTTCCGAAGGGCGCTGTGGTCAGCCAGGAGCCGGCTTCCGGAACCTTGACGAGGGGACAAACCGTCACCCTGACGATTTCCGAAGGGCCCAAGCTCGTCAAGGTGCCCAACTACATCGGCAAGCAGGTCGAAGATGCTACTGAGGCGCTGAGGAAGCGCGGCTTCGAGGTCCGCGTCAACGAAGTCCTCGGCGGCTTCTTCGGCACTGTCCGGGACCAGGATCCCGTGGACACCGAGGTACCGGAGGGCTCCGTCATCACCCTCACAGTGGTATAGCCAGGGCAGTGCAGCCACAGTCCACAAAAAGACCGGCGCCGGGAAGTCCCGGCGCCGGCCTTTTTGTCTGGTTGGAGCTCTCCCGCAACCGCCTAGCGGCGGGTCAGCGCGCCCGCCACGAGGAAGGCCATCTCCAGCGACTGCATGTGGTTCAGCCGGGGATCGCAGACAGACTCGTAGCGGTCGAGGAATGCTTCCTGGTCGATGGGGTCGGCGCCGCCGAGGCATTCGGCCACGTCATCCCCGGTCATCTCGACGTGGAGGCCGCCCGGAACCGTCCCCAAGGCATGGTGCACTTCGAAGAACCCGCGCACCTCGTCGATGACGTCGTCGAAATTCCGGGTCTTGTAGCCGTTGGGCGAGGTGACCGTGTTGCCGTGCATCGGGTCCGTGACCCACAGGACCTGGGCGCCGGAGGCGGTAACCTTCTCCACGAGGGACGGGAGCTTCTCGCGGATGTTGCCGGCACCCATGCGGGTGATGAACGTGAGCCTCCCGGGCTCGCGTTCGGGATCCAGCTTGTCGATGAGGCGCAGCGCGTCGTCGCCGGAGGTGGACGGGCCGAGCTTGACGCCGATCGGGTTGCGGACACGGGACAGGAAGTCCACGTGGGCGTGGTCCAGCTCGCGGGTCCGCTCACCGATCCACAGGAAGTGGCCGGAGGTGCCGTACGGCAGCCCGGTGCGGGAGTCGATGCGGGTCAGCGCGCGCTCGTAGTCAAGCAGCAGCGCCTCGTGGCTCGCGAAGAATTCAACCCGCTTGAGCGCCTCGAAGTCGGCGCCGCAGGAAGCCATGAACTTGATGGCGCGGTCGATGTCGCGCGCGAGCGACTCGTAGCGGGCATGGGCCGGATTCTCGGTGAAGCCCTTGTTCCAGGTGTGCACCAGGCGGAGGTCCGCGAAGCCGCCCTGGGTGAACGCCCGGATGAGGTTCAGCGTGGAAGCGGAGGTGTGGTAGGCCCGGAGCATGCGGCTCGCGTCGTGGGCACGCGACTCGGGGGTGAAGTCGTACCCGTTCACGATGTCGCCACGGTAGGCCGGCAGCGTCACGCCGTTACGGGTCTCATCGTTGGAGGAACGCGGCTTGGCGAACTGGCCGGCCATGCGTCCCATCTTGATGACCGGCATCGCTGCGCCGTAGGTCAGGACTACTGCCATCTGCAGGATCGTCTTGACGCGGGCGCTGATCTTGTCCGCCGTGGCACCCTCAAAGGTCTCGGCGCAGTCGCCGCCCTGGAGCAGGAAGGCCTTGCCCTGGGCCGCCGCAGCGAGACGCTCGCGCAGGATGTCCACCTCGCCCGCGAACACGAGCGGCGGGAGCGCCGACAGTTCCTTGACGGAAGCGTTGAATACCTCGGAGTCCTGCCAGCTCGGCTGCTGGGAGATGGGAAGATCCCGCCAGTTGTCGAGTCCCGGATAGTTGGCCGCACCGCTCTGTGAAGTGCTGGTCAGGGAAGAGGCAGGTTTTGCAGATAGCTCAGTCACACTACTAAGAGTAGAGGGCCGGAGCGGCTTCGGGACACCCGGACTGTCATGCACCCGGCCGCAGCGTCACAGATTTCAGCGCCAGGACACCTATGCTGACCGGGGTGAACCGGGCTCCCCCGGCTCGCCTGGCTGTTCGCCGGGCTTTCCACCGCCGTCGGCATCGCCTTTAACATCTGCCTTGCCCGCGAGCCGGAGCTTAACCACCGACGCGTACTCGTCCACGTATTCCTGCCCGGAGAGGCGCATGAGTTCATACATGATCTCGTCTGTCACGGACCGCTGGATCAGCCGGTCGTCGGCCATCCCCTCGTACCGGCTGAAGTCCAGCGGTTTCCCGAAGATCATGCCGATGCGGCGGATGTTCGGCAGCCGTTTGCCGATGGGCTGGACCTTGTCCGTTCCGATCATCGCCACCGGGATGACGGGGACGCCGGCCTGGAGCGCCAGCCGCGCCACACCCACCTTCCCGCGGTACAGCCGGGAATCGGGGCTGCGGGTGCCTTCGGGGTAGATTCCCAGCAGTCCGCCGTGCGTCAGCACTTCCATCCCCGCCTGAAGCGAGGCTGCCGAGGCCGCCCCGCCGGAACGGTCCATGGGAAGCTGGTTGGTCAGTCGGAAGAACAGTGCGGTCAGCCTGCCCTTGAGGCCGGTGCCCGTGAAGTACTCGGATTTGGCCAGGAAGATGACGGGCCGCGGCACCATCAGCGGCATGAAGATGGAGTCCGAGAACGAGAGGTGGTTGGAGGCGATGATGGCTGCACCTTCGGACGGGATGTTGTCCAGCCCTTTGACCCACGGCCGGAAAAGAGTGCGGACCACCGGCCCCAGGAAGATCCGCTTCATGACCCAATAGAACACGTGTCTTACCTCTCCGGAAGGCTACCGCCGGCGCGTTTCCAGTGGCCCGGCGGCACTGCATGCAACCCTACTCTAGTGAGAATTGTCCCGAACAGTGACACGATGGTTCCATGACAGAAAGCAGCGACCGAACACGGCCCGCCGCTTTCAGCTACGCGGGACACGGAGCCAATGCGCGGATCGGAATCGCGATTTCGCACGGCTTCACCGGCAGCCCGCTCAGTATCCTGCCGTGGGCCGAGTTCCTGGCCGCGCGCGGATTCGCCGTCACAGTTCCGCTGCTTCCCGGCCACGGGACGACCTGGCAGGAACTTGCACAGACAGGGTGGCGGGAGTGGCACGGCGCCTTTGAAGCGGCATACCTGGAGCTGGCAGCCAGAACAGACGAGTGCTACGTGGCCGGCCTCTCGATGGGCGGTGCCATCGCCCTGCTCACCGCATCCCGCCACAGTGTGGCGGGTGTCGCCGTCGTCAATCCCGGCCTGAGCTTTTACGATCGGCGCGTCCAGATCATCGGCCTGCTGAAGTACATCCAAAAGACCACTGTGCCTATAGCCGAGGAAAATCCGACGGCGCCCCATACGGACGACGGCGACTACTCCCTAACGCCGTTGGCGGCGGTTCACCAGCTGAAGAGGCTGTTCGCTGCCGCTGCCCGCGGACTGCCGCGGATCACGGCCCCCGTGCTCGTTTTCAAGTCAGTCAACGATGCTGTGGTGCCACCGACTTCGCTCACTATTATCCGCAAGCGCCTGCGCGCGGCGGCCCTCGACGTGGTGCTGCTGAGGAACAGCGGCCATGTGGCTACGCTGGACACGGACGCCCAGGAAATTTTCGAGTCCTCGGCACGGTTTTTCCAGGTGCATTCCCGCAGCCACGTACCGTCGGAGAAGTCATGACCACTGTTCCCGATCACAGCCCGTTCAGCAGCGTCTTCTCCGGCGAGGGGCCGTCCATCGGCATCGCCCTCTCCCATGGCTTCACGGGCAGTCCGCACAGCCTCCGCACATGGGCCCAGTCCTTTGCCGATGCCGGCTTTGCCGTCAGGATGCCGCTGTTGCCGGGCCATGGCACCACCTGGCAGGAGCTTTCCCGCAGCCGCTGGCCGCAGTGGCACGACGCCATGGACGCGGCCTACCGGGAACTCGAGTCGGAGTGTGACCTCGTCTTCGCCGCGGGCCTGTCCATGGGTGGCGCACTGGCATTGCGCCTCGCCGCCACCAGGCCCGTCGCCGGAGTCATCGTGGTCAACCCCGGCCTGGTCATCGATGACCGCCGCGCCCCGCTGGCCGGCATCCTCAAGCTGGTCCTCAAGAGCACGCCGGCCATAGCCAATGACATCCGGAAACCGGGCGTCGACGAGGGCGCCTATGCACGGACACCTGTGGCAGCGGCCCACGAGCTGAATAAGATGTTCAAGGACACGGTCCGGCTGCTGCCACGCATCACAGCTCCGGTCCGCGTGTTCCGCTCCACAGTGGACCATGTTGTCTCCGATTCCAGCATCATGGCCCTGCGGCGCGGGCTCACCCACGCCCCGCTGCGGCTCACCCACCTGGATAACAGTTTCCACGTGGCCACCCTGGACCATGACGCCGACCAGATCTTCAGCGGCTCGCTGGATTTCATCCGCTCCGTCGTGGCGGACCTCCGCCAGGGATCCGCCGACTCCGCGACATCCAGCCAGAAGGGCGCAACCGATGAATAGGCCCGATTCGAACTCATCCGACCCGAGTGCAAACCAGGACGACGCCGTCTGGCTCGATCTGGTAGCCAGGCTCCAGGGCGACACCCCGGCTCCGGATACGCACAGCACTACGGGCGAGGGGGAACCGAGCGCCTCCGAGCCGCCGCGCCATTCCGGCGGTCCCCGGCACAGCACGGCTGCCAGTGACGACGCCGGCCCTGCACCGGCAGGAGAGGCCGGGAACGGCGCGGGTCCGGAAGGTGCCGCCAAGCGCTTCACCGACTTCGACCCCCTCGGCCTGGCGCCCCGGGCACCGCGGGAGCTGTCAGCCGCCGAGCGGCAGCAGGCTGCGGAGCAGGCGAAGGCCGCCGGGCACGAAAAGGCGGACCGGCGCGAGGACGCTGACCGGCCAGGGCAGGCAGGTATTCATTCCGGCACCGGGGATCCGCGTGACTACACGGTCGAGGACGACGAGGGCGAGTTCATTCCGGAAGAACCCCCTAAGCTTTCGGCCACCGACCCGCTGACAATGCTCGCGTGGCTGGGCGCCGTGGGTGCTCCGATTGCCCTGGTCCTGTCGTCGATGTTCTGGCGCTCCGCGCCGCTGCTGGCAATCCTTGGCATGGTGGCCGTCTTCGTCGCCGCAGTGGTGTACCTGATCATGAAGCTGCCGCAGGAGAAGGACGAGAACGACGACGGCGCCCGGGTCTGACGCTTCCGTCAGCGGTGGGTGCGGCTGCTGACCCGGGACAGGTCAGCGGCGCCGATCAGGCCGGCGTTCGGGCCAAGGGCAGCCAGTTCGATCTCGGCGGCGGGGCGGAATCCGCGGCCGGTAAGGTTGCGGGCGAAGGCCTTGCGGGCCGGGGCCACCAGCAGCTCACCTGCCGCACACAGGCCGCCGCCGATCACGAACTTCCCGGGATCGAGGGCGGCTGCCAGGTTCGCCAGCCCCAGCCCCAGCCAGTTTCCGACGTCCTCCAGGAGCTCACGGGAGGCGGCGTCGCCGGCGATGGCCAGCTCCGTCACCGTGGCTCCGGTAATGCGCTCGGCGCTTCCGTCCACGGCTTTGAGGAGTTCCTGGGCCACGGGAGAGTTCGCCAGGGCCAGTTCCCTGGCCTCCCGGCCCAGTGCGTTGCCCGAGGCGTACTGTTCCCAGCAGCCGCGGTTGCCGCATTCGCACCGGTGGCCGCCCGGCATGATGATCTGGTGGCCGAACTCCCCCGCCACGCCAAACCTGCCGCGCTCCACGTGCCCGTCCATCACCATGGCTCCGCCGATGCCGGTGCCGAGCGTGATGCAGACCAGCCGGTCCTGCCCCTGCCCGGCACCAAAGCGCCACTCGGCCCAGGCTGCCGCGTCGGCGTCGTTGACCAGCATGACGGGGCGGCGCAGCAGGTGCTGCAGGTTTTCCCGCAGCGGTTCGTTCCGCCAGGCGAGGTGCGGGCTGAACAGCACCGTGCCGCCGTCGAGGTCCATCCAGCCGGCGGCGCCGATGCCCACCGAGCGGATCCGGGTGCCGGCGCTCAGTTCTTCAACAAGTTCCACGATGACGCGCTCCACGGCCCGGGGATCGCTTCCCGGCGTGGACCGGCGCGCCTCGCGCAGGATGTTTCCTTCGGCATCCACCACGCCGGCGGCAACCTTGGTGCCGCCAATGTCGATGCCAATGGCAAGTCCCCGCCGGCCCAGCCGCAACTGCTGCCGGAACAGGCGGTGGCCGGCCAGTTGGCGGCTGCCTCCCGTCAGGCCAAGTCCCGGTACCGGACGACGCGGGATGGAGCGCCGCGACGCCGCGCGCCAGTCGGCCCACCTCCCCGCTTCACCGCTCCGGGGACTGGAGCCGCTCCCCGGACCGAAACGGGGCGGGGCTGGCTGCTCAGCGGGCGAGGAGGGCTGCATAGTCCCCCATTCTAGGTGTCGTGTTGGAACGTCTTCGCAGGTAGACACGCAAACGACACGCCCTGCCACCGGCGGCGTACGACCGCCCGCCGTAAAGTTACCAACGGGTAATCGCGATCTGCGGGCTCCCCGCCATGCGACGTACTAAGGTTAGGACTACCCGCTGCGGCAACGGATATCAAAGGAGCTAACGTGCGCGAATTCAGCGTTCCGCCCCTGGCGAACGTCCCCCTGGACAGCAACATCACGGACCTTGTACTGCGCCAGGCAGCGGAGGCTTCCAACCCTGCCCTGTTTTCGCGCCTCGATTCCTCCGGCCAGTGGCAGGACATCCGGGCCAAGGACTTCGTGGCGGATGTATCCGCCTTGGCAAAGGGCCTGATCGCCAGCGGCATCGGCGCCGGCGACCGCGTGGGCATCATGTCCCGCACCCGGTACGAGTGGGCACTTATCGACTTCGCCATCTGGTTCGCAGGTGGCGTTTCTGTTCCTATCTATGAAACGTCCTCGCCTTCCCAGGTCGCCTGGAACCTCGGAGACTCCGGCGCCGTCGCCGCTTTCGGCGAATCGGACCACCACGAAAACGTCATCCGGCAGGCCGCCGCGTCCGAGGGGCTGACTGCCCTGGAGCATGTGTGGCAGCTGGAGGGTGACGGCCTCGACGCCGTGCGCGCGGCCGGAACGGCCGTCAGCGACGCCGAACTCGAAACCCGGCGGCGCTCCGCCGGACTCCGGGACCTGGCCACCATCATCTACACCTCGGGCACCACCGGCCGCCCGAAGGGCTGCGAACTGACCCACGGAAACTTCGTGGAGCTGTCCGAGAACGCCTTGGCCACCTCCCTGAAGCAGGTGGTCAATGAGCAGTCCCGCACCATCATGTTCCTCCCGCTGGCACATGTGTTCGCACGCTTCATTTCCGTCCTGGCCGTGGCCGCCGGAGTTACGGTGGCGCACACCCCGGACATCAAGCACCTGCTGGCCGACCTGCAGAGCTACAAGCCGACGTTCATCCTTGCTGTTCCGCGCGTCTTCGAAAAGGTCTACAACTCGGCCCTAACCAAGGCCGAAGACGGCGGCAAGGGCGCGATCTTCCACAAGGCAACGGAAACCGCCATCGCCTACTCCCGGGCACGGCAGGACGGCGGCGTCGGCCTGGGCCTGAAGATTAAGCACGCGGTCTTCGACAAACTCGTCTACGGCAAGCTCCGTGCCGCCATGGGCGGGGAGGTTGCCCACGCGGTGTCCGGCGGAGGTCCGCTGGGCGAGCGTCTGGGCCACTTCTTCCAGGGCATCGGCCTGCAGATCCTGGAAGGCTACGGCCTCACCGAAACCACCGCGCCCGTCAGCGTCAACACGCCGGAGCGGATCAAGATCGGCACGGTCGGTGCGCCGATTCCCGGCAACAGCGTCCGGATAGCCGACGACGGCGAGATCCTCGTCAAGGGCGCCTGCGTCATGCGGGGGTACTACAAGCGCCCCGATCTGACCGAGGAGTCGTTCGTGGACGGCTGGTTCCGCACCGGCGACATCGGCCAGCTGGACGAAGACGGCTACGTGCTGATCACCGGCCGGAAGAAGGAAATCATTGTGACAGCGGGCGGCAAGAACGTGGTTCCCGCCCTGCTCGAGGACCAGATCCGTGCCGATGCGCTGGTGTCACAGGTACTCGTTGTGGGTGACAACCGGCCGTTCATCGGGGCCCTCGTGACCCTCGATGAGGAAGCCCTGCCGGGCTGGCTGCAGCGGCACGGCCTTCCGGCGGACACGCCCCTGAGTGAGGCTGCGGAGAAGGCCGAAGTGAAGGCCGCGGTTCAGGAGCTCATCAACCAGGCCAACCAGTCGGTGTCCCAGGCCGAGGCCATCAAGTCCTTCCGGATCGTGCCGACCGACTTCACCGAAGCCTCCGGCCACCTGACCCCGTCCATGAAGGTCAAGCGCGCCCAGGTCATGAAGGACTTTGAAACGGAAATCGACGAAATGTACAGGTCGCCGAAGCCCACCCGCGCCTAGGCGCGGCGGCCGCCGTTCCCAGTACCGTCCGCCCTAGCCCCGTCCGCCCTGGTCCTGCTGCAGTTCGTCCACCACGAGTGCGGCGAGCTCGACGGCGGCGGCGCGGGTTGCCGGCTTCAGCTGGCCGAGGCGGATCCGCGAACCTTCCGCCAGGTGCCGGTCATGCGGAATCCGTACCACGTTTTTCACCCGGGACAGGAAGTGCTCTTCGATCTCATCGATGTCGACCAGGGTCCGGTTGCCGGCCGCCATGTTGATGACCACCGTGGCCTTGGCAACCAGATCCTGGCGGCCATGCGCTTCAAGCCACGACAGTGTTTCCGACGCGAGCCGGGCTTCATCCACGCTGCCGCCCGAGACGAGCACCACGGCGTCGGCCTTTTCCAGAGTGCCCTTCATGACTGAGTGCACCATGCCGGTGCCGGAGTCGGTCAGGACGATCGAGTAGTAACGGCCCAGGATGTCGGTAACTGCGCGGTAGTCAGCGTCATCGAAGGCGTGCGCCACGGTAGGGTCAGTGTCCGAGGCCAGGACATCGAGGCGCGAACCTTCGCGCGCGGTGTAGTTGGACAGCTGCGCAAACGAGTCCACTGTGAACCTGTCCTTCACCAGCTGGCGGGCCGTGAAATCAGCCCTGCCCGGTGAACGGTCCGAGAGCGTGCCGCGGTCCGGATTCGCGTCCATCGCGATGACCCGGTCCTCACGCAGTTCCGCCAGCACCATGCCCAGCAGCGTGGAGACGGTGGTCTTGCCCACCCCGCCCTTGCGCGAAAGCACCGGCACATACCTGGTCCGTTCGCCCAGCCGCGTCGCGATCCCGTGCTCCATGGCCCGCTGGATGCGGACCTGGTCCGAATCACCCAGGTTCACATAGCCCAAGGTTGCCTGGTACAGCCACCGGCGCCAGCCTGACAGCGGAGCAGCTGCGGTCCTGGTCAAAAGCCGGTCGGCAGTCAATGCAGAAGCCGGCTCCGGACCCTCGGCACGCTCCCGCCGCCCGGGGAGGTCCCTGATGTCTGCAGCCGGTGCCGGTTGAGCGGCAGCCGCACCGTCTGCCGAGGCTATCCCCGTATCCGCCGTCCCGGTGTCCGCCGTGGCAGCGACGCCTGTTGGGCCTTCACCTGAAGTGGTGGCGCCGGTTGGCTTTGCACCGGAAGAGGCGGCGCCGGCCGGGCCTGCAGTCACGACGGGCATGGCAGCAGTAGCCGGCGCCTGCTGCCCCACTACCTGGTGCACCGGACTCTGGTGCACTGCGCCGGTGACTGCCGGGAGCGATCCGGCGGAGGTGCGGTCCTGGGCGCCGGAAACAGTCACCACACTGATGTCCCCTGCGGCCGCCACACCGGAGGCGGCCACCGGAACGTCATCTCCGGGGATGGTCCCCGTCTCCCCCGCAACCGTTCCGACGCTGCCTTTAGGGAATGAAGGTGCCCGGTCGGGGCGCGGCCCGGGCTTGGGCGTGTTGGTCTGCGTCATGGCTTCCGCTCTGTTTGTCCGGTTGACGATCGGGTTCCGGCCCCCGGAGTGGTCCGGAAATGGCTGTGGGGGCGGCTCGGCGCCGTCCCCACAACATTTTTCTGTTTTCCACCCTACCTGCAGGGCGGCCGCTGGCCGCCCTTCAGGTTAGTCAGCCGGCGTCTATTCGACGACGATCAGCAGGTCACCGCCCTGAACCTGTTCCACGCTGGAAATGGCCAGCCGCGTCACCTTGCCGCCCACCGGCGTCGTGATGGAGGCCTCCATCTTCATGGCCTCGATGGTGGCCACGGTGTCGCCCGCGTTGACGGTATCGCCGGCCCTGACGGTGACCGTCACGGCCCCCGCGAAGGGTGCTGCGACGTGGCCCGGGACGGACGGGTCCGCCTTCTCGGCCGTCTTCACGTTGCTGACCACGGACTTGTCGCGCACCGACACGGGGCGGGACTGCCCGTTGAGCGTGCACATCACCGTGCGCATGCCCTTCTCGTCAGGCTCCGAGACAGCTTCCAGCGACGCGATGAGGCGCACGCCCTTTTCGAGCTGGATGACGTGTTCCTCGCCGCGCTGCAGGCCGTAGAGGTAATCACGGGTGTCCAGCACCGAAACGTTGCCGTACAGCTCCTTGCTCTTGAGGTAGTCCTTGGTTGGCCCGGCGAACAGCAGTCGGTTCAGCGTCTGCTGGCGGGTCTTGGAGTCGCCGCGGAGCGCTTCGCTGTCCTCGGCGCTCAGCTCGGCGTCGCGGACCTTGACGCTGCGGCCCTGGAGGGCTTTGGTGCGGAACGGCTCGGGCCAGCCTCCCGGAGGATCGCCCAGCTCACCGGACAGGAACCCGATGACGGAGTCGGGGATGTCGTAGTTCTGCGGGTTTGCCTCGAAGTCGGCAGGATCTGCGTTCAGCCCGACCAGGTGCAGGGCGAGGTCGCCCACCACCTTCGACGACGGGGTGACCTTGACCAGGTGGCCGAGGATCCGGTCCGCAGCGGTGTACATGTCCTCGATCGCTTCGAAGCGCTCACCCAGGCCCAGGGCGATGGCCTGCTGGCGGAGGTTGGACAGCTGACCGCCCGGGATTTCGTGCTGGTAGACGCGGCCGGTCGGACCCGGCAGGCCCGATTCGAAGGGGGCGTAAACCCTGCGCACGGCTTCCCAGTACGGCTCAAGGGAGCTGACTGCCGCCAGGCTGAGCCCGGTGTCACGTTCGGTGTGGGCCAGGGAGGCGACCAGTGCCGACGCCGACGGCTGGCTCGTGGTACCGGCCAGGGATGCCGAGGCGGCATCCACGGCATCGACGCCTGCATCGACGGCCGCAAGCAGGGTGGCCAGCTGGCCGCCTGCGGTGTCGTGGGTGTGCAGGTGGACCGGGAGGTCGAACCGTTCCCGGAGTGCTGCGACGAGCTTCGCTGCAGCTGCCGGACGCAGCAGGCCGGCCATGTCCTTGATGGCGAGGATGTGGGCGCCCGCTTCGACGATCTTGTCCGCCAGGTCCAGGTAGTAGTCCAGCGTGTAAAGCGTCTCGTTGGGGTCCAGCATGTCGCCCGTGTAGCACAGCGCCACCTCGGCGACCGCGGTGCCGGTGGCGCGGACAGCCCGGATGGCCGGCGCCATCTGGCTCACGTCATTGAGGGCATCGAAGATGCGGAAGATATCGATGCCCGTGGCTGCCGCCTCGTTGACGAAGGCCTCGGTCACTTCCTCGGGGTACGGGGTGTAACCGACGGTGTTGCGGCCGCGGAGCAGCATCTGGATGCAGATGTTCGGCAGGGCCTTGCGCAGCGCAGCCAGCCGGTCCCAGGGATCCTCGCCGAGGAAGCGCAGGGCGACGTCGTAGGTGGCACCGCCCCAGGCCTCCACGGACAGCAGTTCCGGCAGGAGCGTGGAGACCGCGGGGGCGGCGGCCACCAGGTCCCTCGTGCGGACGCGGGTGGCCAGCAGGGACTGGTGGGCGTCGCGGAAGGTGGTGTCCGTAACGGCCACCGCCTTCTGCTCGCGCAGTGCCTTGGCGAAACCCTCCGGCCCGAGTTCCAGGAGCCGCTGACGGGAACCCGGACGGGCCTCGGCGCCGGTGAGGGCCGGGAGCTTGTCCGCGGGGTTGGTGCGGACCGGAAGTTCGCCGTTCGGCTTGTTCACGGTGACATCGGCGAGCCAGGTCAGCAGCTTGGTTCCACGGTCGGCGGAGACGCGGGCCTTCAGCAGTTCTGGCCGCTCGTCGATGAAGGACGTGGCCACGTTGCCAGCGACGAAGTCCGGATCGTCAAGCACGGCCTGCAGGAAGGGGATGTTGGTGGAGACTCCACGGATGCGGAACTCCGCCAGCGCACGGCGTGCCCTGGCCACCGCGGCCGGGTAGTCGCGGCCGCGGCAGGTGAGCTTCACCAGCATGGAGTCGAAGTGGGGGCTGATCTCGGCACCCGAGTAGACGGTGCCGCCGTCGAGCCTTACGCCGGCACCGCCGGCGGAGCGGTAACCGGTGATCTTTCCGACGTCGGGCCGGAAGCCGTTGGCCGGGTCCTCG
This sequence comes from Arthrobacter sp. NPDC057009, assembly GCF_042673905.1. NCBI lineage: Bacteria > Bacillati > Actinomycetota > Actinomycetes > Micrococcales > Micrococcaceae > Arthrobacter > Arthrobacter sp. NPDC057009. The sequence continues at coordinate 41,253 of NZ_JBHUSB010000016.1, read as the reverse complement.
GTGGTGATGCGGCTCTGCAGTGCGGCGCCCTTGAGCTGGACCGTCTCCTGGGAGAGGCCCAGGTCAGCGAGGGTCTCGCCGGCGGCGATGCGCATCTGCGCCTGGACGAGGTCGACGTCGGTGACCTCTTCCGTGACGGTGTGCTCCACCTGGATGCGGGGGTTCATTTCGATGAAGACGTGCTGTCCGGCGCGTTCGCCCACGGTGTCCACCAGGAACTCGACCGTGCCGGCGTTGACGTAGTTCAGGGCCTTCGCGAACTTCACGGCGTCCCGGTACAGGGCCTGCCGGATGCTGTCGTCCAGGTTGGGTGCCGGAGCGATCTCGATGACCTTCTGGTGGCGGCGCTGCAGGGAACAGTCACGCTCGAAGAGGTGCATGACATTGCCCTCGGCGTCGGCCAGGATCTGGACCTCGATGTGGCGCGGGCGGAGCACCGCCTGCTCCAGGAACATGGTGGGGTCACCGAAGGCGGCGTCGGCCTCGCGCATGGCGGACTTCAGCGCCTCCGGCAGGGCCTCGCGGGTGTCAACGCGGCGCATGCCGCGCCCGCCGCCACCTGCCACGGCCTTGGCAAAGATGGGGAAACCGATTTCATCCGCGGCAGCGAGCAGTTCGTCGAGGTCCTTCGACGGAGCGCTGGACTTCAGGACCGGCACTCCGGCACGTTTGGCGGCCTCCAGCGCCGAAACCTTGTTACCGGCAAGCTCCAGAACCTCCGCGGGCGGACCCACAAAGGTGATGCCTGCGGCCTTGGCGGCACGCGCAAGGTCCGGGTTCTCGGAGAGGAAGCCGTAGCCGGGGTAAATGGCATCGGCACCGGACTCCTTGGCAACCCGCAGCACCTCGTCAACGTCCAGGTAGGCGCGGACGGGGTGGCCCTCTTCGCCGATCAGATACGCCTCATCGGCCTTCTGGCGGTGGATCGAGTTACGGTCCTCATTGGGGAACACGGCGACTGTCTTGGCGCCCAGTTCGTAGCCGGCGCGGAAAGCACGGATTGCGATTTCTCCGCGGTTAGCCACCAGAATTTTGGAAAACATACTGCTCCTGCATCATTGCGGGTGTATCGGTAAGTGGTCACAGTGTGTAAGACGGGCCGGACAGAACACAAATCAGTGTGTCCACCATCACAGAATTATCCGTCATGTCCCGACCATATTCACTGCCTTGCCGTATTTGCTGTTCATTTACGGCAACCTGTGCTGCCGATGAAGAACGACGCCGGAGCGGCGGGACGGCGGGGCATGCCCGGATCCGGATAAGAAGGGATTCCGGCCGAGGTCAACATATGATGAATGGGGCGGCGGAAGCCTGCCCTGTTCCTGCAGCACCTTCCGGGAGCACCGGAACGGAACGTACCCCAACACGGCAACCGGCGTTAGGTATTGGTTTATCAAGTGCAAGTAGTCAGCATCAGCAGCCTCAAGGGCGGTGTCGGCAAGACATCCGTTACAACCGGACTGGCGTCTGCGGCACTGGCCGCAGGCATCCCAACCCTCGTAGTAGACCTCGATCCGCATGCAGATGCCACCACCGCACTGGGGGTACAGCCCAGCGACAGGCTGGACATCGGCCGGATGCTGAAGAATCCGCGCAAAGCCAGGATCGCCGAGAACGTCGTGCCCAGCGGCTGGATCAGCCGGGTAACCCCCAATGGCTCCGGCCCGGCGGTGCTCGACGTCGCCGTCGGCTCCGCGTACGCGGGCATTTACGACCGGCCCGACCTTGGCAAGCGCGACCTGCGCCGGCTGTCCGCGGTTCTGGCCGGCGCCGAGGGCTACGAACTCATCCTGGTGGACTGCCCGCCGTCCCTGAATGGCCTCACCCGGATGGCCTGGTCCGCAAGCAACAAGGTGGCCCTGGTGGCCGAGCCCGGCCTCTTCTCCGTGGCCGGCACCGAACGCACCATGCGGGCCATCCAGCTTTTCCGGCAGGAATTCGCGCCGAACCTCTCCCCCGCCGGCATCGTGGCAAACCGTGTGCGCTCCGGTTCCTCCGAGCACGCTTTCCGGCTTGCCGAGATGCAGGCAATGTTTGGAGACCTGCTGCTGGCCCCGCACATTCCGGAGCAGGCCAACTGGCAGCAGATCCAGGGCGCGGCGCACTCCGTTCACCACTGGCCCGGCGACTCCGCCAAAACCGCGGCCGGACTCTATGACACGCTGCTGGAAAACCTCATGGCCACCAACAAGACCAGCCGCAGCCGGAGCGCCCGCTAGGCGCCGGCGCTGGGTTTAACGCAAGAAGGGCCGCCTCCCGTCTGACTGATCAGTCCGGAGGCGGCCCTTCTGTTTTGAGTCTGCTAGCCAATCTTGCGGGCTGCGCGACGCTTGCTGAGTTCGTCGTCGGGGAACGACTGTTCGCCGGCGTGCTCGCTGGGCAGCGAGGCGAGGCTGCCCTCAACCTCCCGCCACACGCGGCCCACAGCGATGCCGAACACGCCCTGGCCGCCCTGCACGAGGTCAATGACCTCATCCGCGGAGGTACATTCGTAGACGCTGGCGCCGTCGCTCATGAGGGTGATCTGGGCCAGGTCCTCGACGCCGCGTTCCCGCAGGTGCTCGACGGCGCTGCGGATTTGCTGCAGCGATACGCCGGTGTCCAGCAGCCGCTTGACCACCTTAAGAACCAGGATGTCCCGGAAACCGTAGAGCCGCTGGGAGCCGGAGCCTGCTGCGCCGCGGACTGCAGGCTCCACGAGGCCCGTGCGGGCCCAGTAGTCGAGCTGCCGGTACGTGATGCCGGCGGCCTTGCAGGCCGTGGGCCCGCGGTAGCCGGCGTCCTCGTCCAGGACGGGGAGATCCTCAGTGAAGAGAAGGCCTTGGGCACCGCTTGCGGGCACGGCAACGCCGGCCGTCGAGGGTTGCTTCAGCTCGCCTGCTTCGCCTTTCGGACTCACGTGGATCCTCCTTGTCATGAGTTCCCCTGGGGAAGTTGCCGCAACAGCTGCTACGGGCATGAAGTCCGGAAGAAATTCATGCTTGTAATTCGGCCGGAGTAGCACTTTCCAGTGTGACTTGCGCCGCTGTCGTATGCAATGGGAACTTGTACCTCCGACGTTAGGCCTGCCACGGCCCAAGGTCAAAGACGTTCGCATGATTCGCGGGGCGTGTCGAAAGTTTCAGGCTTAACTTTAACCTTAACGTGACCTTAGCCGTCGAAATCCTCGGGTTCGACGTCGTCCAGGAACTCCCGGAACCGGCGCAGCTCACGCTCTTCCTCCACGGTGGGGCCGGGCTCTGTGTCCTCCCCCTCGTCGTGCTCGGTGATGCGCACGCCCGCCTCGTCCATGACAGAGTCGGCGCACCAGATCCGGCACTTGGCGCGCAGTGCGATGGCCAGGGCGTCGGATGCCCGGGAGCTCACCGTGGCCCCGTTGTCGAACTGCAGCTGGCCATAGAAGATGTTGTCCTCCACGGCGACGATGTTAACGCTGACGACGGAATGGCCCAGCGTCTCCACGACGTCCACCAGGAGGTCGTGGGTCATGGGCCGCGGCGGCACCACGCCCTGCTGGGCAAGTGCGATGGCACTGGCCTCCGGCGTTCCGATCCAGATGGGAACGTGCCGTTCCCCGTGCATCTCGCGGAGCAGAACCAGTGGCTGGTTGGAGGGCAGTTCGATGCGGACGCCCACAATCTCGACTTCGATCATCAGATTTCCATCCGCGAGATACGGTCCTGGACAAGGGCCCGGTGCAGGGTAAGGCACAGGTCGCTGATTTCCCGGGCGGCCTCAGCCGCACGGGCCTGAGACGCAGCATCCCTGCGCGAGGTCAGTGTGGCCACGGCGCGTTCCACGAGTCCGAACTCGCGCTCAGCGGCCGCCTGGAAGGGGCGAAGGTGCCGTGGCTCCAAGCCATGGCTCTCCAGCTGGACGCAGGCGCGGGCCACTTGGAGCGCGTGCTCGTCGAACTTGCCGTCGGTGTGTCCGATGAGGCCGAAGCTGAGCAGGGACTGCAGGAGCGGCACGCTGGCGCCGGACTCCGCGCGCAGCTGCTCCTCGCTGAGCCTGCGCGCCTTGTTCTGCAGCTCGGCGGCGAGCTCATCCGAGACGATCCGCGGGGAAACGGTAACCCCGGGCGGAAGGTTCTCGGGCCGCTCGCCCCTGTCGATGGCGTCAAGGTAATCCTTGATGACTTTGAGCGGCAGATACTGGTCGCGCTGCAGCGACAGGACAAAGCGCAGCCGTTCGACGTCGCTGTCCGAGTACTGACGGTAACCCGCGGGCGTGCGCCGGGGATTGATAAGCCCCTTTTCCTCCAGGAACCTGATTTTCGACGCCGTCATGCTCGGAAAGTCATCGCTCAACTGAGCGAGCACTTCCCCGATGTTCAGGACCAGCGGTCCCCGGCGCTCCGGTTGTGCCATTGCCACAGGCAGCCGCTCCGAATCAGACGCGTCCTGCTGCGCGGGCAGGGCTCAGGTAGAAGGTGAGGCGGAACTTGCCAATCTGGACTTCGTTTCCTGACCTCAGTTCCACGCTGTCCACGCGGTCATGGTTCACGTAGGTGCCGTTCAGGCTTCCGGTGTCCACCACCTCGAAGCTCCTGGCGGTGCGCCGGAACTCGACGTGGCGGCGGGAGACCGTCACGTCGTCGAGGAAAATGTCAGCATCCGGGTGCCGCCCGGCCGTGGTGACATCGGAGTCAAGAAGGAAACGGGCACCCGAGTTTGGCCCGCTGTGGGCCACGAGCAGGGCGGAGCCGGAGGGCAGCGCCTCAACAGCAGAGCGCTCCTCCGGGGAGAGCTTGGGTACGATCGTGGGCTCTTCATGGACCGGAGTGAGGTTAATCGAGGTGGTTTCCGAGGCCCTGCCCGCACCTGTGCCGTAATCGCCGTTGGTGTGGTTCTGTTTGCCGCCAACCATGGATTCCTCCTCCTTCGTTGCAGATGTCCCCCTGCAATCAACGCGTACCCGTCCGAAACTGCCTGGCAGCTCCGGTTTGCCGCCCGCCGTCCGGCCGTTGGATTCCATTTCTGGACTCCGCGGCCGGGCAACGGGACCGGTTAGCTTTAGCCTACCTGTTGTTCGTACTCCGATGCACTGAGCAGGGAATCCACCGCGTCAGCTTCGGCGAGCTTGACTTCAATCAGCCAGCCGTCGCCGTACGGATCCGAGTTGATCAGCGCCGAATCGGAGTCGAGTGCCTCGTTCCGGGCCACGATTTCCCCGGACACCGGAGCGTAAATGTCGCTGACGCTCTTGGTGGATTCAACCTCACCCACGACGTCGTTTGCCTTGACAGTGGTGCCGACTTCAGGCATCTGGGCGTAGACGACGTCCCCGAGGGCGTCCTGGGCGAAGTCGGTGATCCCCACGCGGACCACACCATCGGCATTCGGTGCGGACACCCATTCGTGTTCGGCGGTGTAGGACAGATCAGATGGAATGTTGCTCATCAGGGGCCTTTCATCGGGTCGATCACCAATGTCAACGGAGGCGAAGGGAACAGCCACCGGTTGAAAGTATATGCACAACTCCCTGGCTGCCGGATGTGCCATTATGCCCGCCTAACCGCCCACACCGGCAGCCCCTGTGGCAAAGTGGTGCCATGCCGGAACTACCCGAGGTTGCCGCACTCAGCACGTTCCTCGACACGCGGCTGCGCGGTGCGGTGCTGGAGAAGCTGCAGGTCCTGTCCGTGGCTGTGCTTAAGACGGCCGATCCTCCGTACACGGCGCTGGCGGGCCGGGCCATCTCCGGAGTGGAGCGGTTCGGTAAGTTCGTCAGCATCGACGCCGGCGGCCTGTATTTCGTCTTCCACCTCGCCAGGGCGGGCTGGGTCCGTTTCACTGAGAACCCTTCACCCGATCCGCTGCGGCCGGGCAAGGGCCCTATCGCCGCCCGCCTGCACTTTGCCGGGGCGGACGGCGGGAAGATTGGCATCGACCTGACCGAAGCCGGGACCAAGAAGGGCCTGGCAATCTACGTGGTGCCGAAACCAGAAGCTGTCCCCGGCATCGCCGAGCTCGGACCCGATCCGCTGGCCGCCGCGTTCACCCGGGAGATGTTCGCCGAGATCCTCGCCGGGCACCCGCACCAGATCAAAGGCGTACTGCGGAGCCAGAGTGTCATTGCCGGGATCGGCAACGCATACAGCGACGAAATCCTGCACGCAGCCAAAATCTCGCCGTTTGCCATGGCCAATTCCCTGGAGCCCGCGAAAGTCGGGGCTCTGTTCGACGCCATCCACACCGTTCTGGGAGCCGCAGTGGCGCAGGCCCAAGGAAAGGCGCCCGCCGACCTCAAGGATGCGAAACGGAGCGGCATGAACGTGCATGGCCGCGCCGGCCAGCCCTGCCCCGTATGCGGAGACACCGTCCGGGAGGTGTCCTTCGCGGATACCGCACTGCAGTACTGCCCGACCTGCCAGACCAACGGCAAAATCCTGGCCGACCGCAGGACATCGCGCTTCCTCAAGTAGGCAACAAAAAACCCCGCCAACCCTGTATGGGTTGGCGGGGTTTTGTTGTGGTCGGGCTGACAGGATTTGAACCTGCGACCCCTTGACCCCCAGTCAAGTGCGCTACCAAGCTGCGCTACAGCCCGTCAGTTCCGCCGTTCTCCGCCAGATGATTTTCCGAAGAATTTCATCTAAGCAGTCCGGCCGAACCACCTAGAAGAGCTTACACGATTCCGGAGGGTGTCAATGACAATTTCCGGCATTCGCTGCCCGGTGTGTCCTAATTAACGCTTCTTGCCGCGCTTTTCACGCACGCGCATGCTGACTTCAATGGGTGTTCCCTCGAAGCCGAAGGTTTCCCGCAGACGGCGGGTGATGAAGCGGCGGTAGCCCGGGTCCAGGAATCCTGTAGTGAACAGGACGAACTTCGGCGGCCGGCTGGATGCCTGCGTGCCGAAGAGGATGCGGGGCTGCTTGCCGCCCCGGACAGGGTGCGGGTGTGCGGCCACCAGCTCGCCCAGGAAGGCGTTGAGCCGTCCGGTGGGAATGCGCCGGTCCCAGTTTTCCAACGCCAGCTCGAGGGCAGGCACCAGGCGGTCCTTGTGCCAGCCGGTCTTGGCGGAGATGTTGACCCGCGGCGCCCACTCCACGTGCGCCAGGTCCTGCTCGATTTCGCGTTCCAGGTACCGGCGGCGTTCGTCGTCCAGCAGGTCCCACTTGTTGAACGCGAGCACCAGGGCACGGCCCGATTCGATGGCCAGCTGCAGGATACGGACGTCCTGCTCGCTCAGCACCTCATCAACAGCCAGCAGAACGACGGCGACCTCCGCCTTTTCCAGCGCGCTTTGGGTGCGGAGGGAGGCATAGAAGTCGGCGCCCTGGGCCATGTGCTGACGCCGGCGAATGCCGGCAGTGTCCACGAAGCGCCAGGTTTTGCCGCCGAGTTCGATGAATTCGTCAACGGGGTCCCGGGTGGTGCCGGCGGTGTTGTCCACCACCACGCGCTCGGAACCGGCCAGCTTGTTCAGCAGGGAGGACTTGCCGACGTTGGGGCGCCCGATCAGGGCGATCCGCCGGGGCCCGCCGGAGCGCTCGACGCCCTCGACCGTGGAAAACTCCGGGAGCGTGTCCATGACGTGGTCCAGCAGGTCCGCGACGCCCCGGCCGTGCAGCGCGGAGACGGGGTACGGCTCACCGAAGCCCAGGCCCCACAGGACTGCGGAGTCGGCCTCCTGCGCAAAGTCGTCCACCTTGTTGGCGACGAGGATGACGGGCTTCTTGCTCCGCCGAAGCATCTTCATGACGGCCTCGTCGGTGGCGGTTGCCCCCACGGCCGAATCGACGACGAACAGCACGGCATCGGCCAGTTCCACAGCCATTTCGGCCTGCTCCGCCACCCTGGCATGGATGCCGCGGGCATCGTGCTCCCAGCCGCCGGTGTCCACCACTGTGAAGTTCCGGCCGTTCCAGTCTGCCGAGTACATCACGCGGTCACGGGTTACGCCGGGCGTGTCCTCCACCACGGCCTCGCGGCGGCCGAGGATGCGGTTGACAAGGGTGGACTTGCCGACGTTCGGGCGGCCGATGATGGCCAGCACGGGGTCCAGCTTCAGCGGGCCCTCAAGCTCGTCCTCGTCGTGCAGGCCGCTGAGGAGCGCGGCGTCTTCCTCGTCGAGTTCGTAGTCTTCCAGGCCGGCGCGGAGGGAAGCGGCGCGGAGTTCCGCCTCGTCGTCGTCCATGGCCGCCAGATGTTCAGCCACCTGGTCTGTGCCGGTGGGCGTGTATTCGTCTTCGCCGGCGCCGGAGTGGCCGGAAGTTTGAGTCGTATCGCTCATTGCACTTTCCTTAGTGGTGGTCTGCCGGCTGTCCGGCTGCTGCGGTGGAACGTTGGTGCGGTTGGTCCGCTGCGGGCAGTGTCAGCCCGCTGAGCCGGACAGTGTTCCGGACATGCGCGGCCAGGGTGTCGCGGATTTCCGTCGCCGCCCTGTCCATTGAAGCACGGCCGGTTTCATCCGGATTCCGGCCGAGCGTGAGGGGCTTTCCGAAGCTGACGTGCAGCCTGCGGCCGGGTTTCGGGATGCTGTCCAGGTGTTCGCCGCCCTGCCGGGTACCGAGGATGGCCACCGGCACAACGACGGCGTCGGAATTCAGGGCCAGCCATGCCACCCCGTTACTGATGCCGGCCGCGGTGCCGCTCCCCCGGGTTCCCTCGGGCAGGATGCCGATGCAGCGGCCGGCGTCGAGCACGTCCTTGCTGAGCTGGAGGACGGACCGGTCGCCCCTGCGGTCAACCGGAAGCTGGCCCGACGCCGTCAGCACGCGGCCGAGGAAACCTTTGAACATCTCCTTCTTGACGAGGATGTGCATGGGGCGGGGCGCGGCACCGAACATGACGGGACCGTCGAGGAAGCTGATGTGGTTTCCTGCGAAGATGACTGGCCCCGCGGCGGGAACGTTGGATTGCCCGGTGACGGCCGTGCGGTAGACGACGTTGTTCAGGAACCGGCCGACCGGCCGGCTCCACGCCATGGTCCACGGCGCAGGTGTTTTGGCCGCGGACGTTTCCCTGGCGGCCGGCTTCCCGCTCCCTGGCGTCCCGGCGGGATCACTCATGGTTGATGACCTTGGTGACGATGCGCAGCGCGGCGGCCACGGTTTCCTCGAAATCCAGTTCCGAGGAATCCAACGTCACCACGCCGTCCGCCGCCTGGGTGAAGTTCACCACGGTCGAGTCTTTCGCGTCCCGCTGGGTCACCTGGGCGGCCAGCTGCTCGGCGCTTTGGGTTCCGCCGAGCTGGATCCCGCGGCGGCGGAGCCGCGCCTCCTCGCTGGCCGTGAGTAGCATGCGCACCTGGGCAGCAGGCGCGACGACGGTGGTGATGTCCCGGCCCTCCACCACCATGCGGCGGTTGTGCTGTTCGATCAGGGCACGCTGGCGGCGGATGAGTTCGGTGCGGGCGCCGAGCGTGGTGGCGACGGCGCTGACCGCTGAGGAGATGGCCGGCTCCCGGATGGCATCGGTGACGTCGGCGCCGTCGACGCGCACGAACTCGGTGTGCGGGCTGGTGCTGATGTCCAGTGGCAGTTCCTCGGCGGCGAGTTCCACGGCCGAGGCATCGGTGAGGTCCGTTCCGCGGTCGAGGCAGTACCAGGTGAGGGCACGGTACATGGCACCGGTGTCCAGGTAGGCAAGGCTGAGGCGGCGCGCCACTTCCTTGCTGACGCTGGACTTGCCCGAGCCGGACGGCCCGTCGATGGCCACCACCAGCGGACGGCCCAGCCGGAGGGCAGGCAAAGTGTCAAGGAGTTCTTGTGTCATTACTGAAGTACCCGCCATCCACGGTCGCTTAGTGCTTCTACAAGGAGGTCATGCGCGCTGGGCAGCACGGAGATCTCCACCATGCCCACATTCTGCCCGGACGAGTGGTCCAGACGGAGGTCTTCGAGGTTAACGCCGATCTCACCGATCTCTGTCAGCAGCCTGGCGATCTGGCCGGGCCGGTCATCAACCAGCACGGTGAGCCAGGAATACGCCTGCGGCGGTCCGCCATGCTTGCCCGGAATCCGGGCCTGCCCGGCATTGCCTTCACTCATCAGCTGGGCCAGGTCAAGACGGGCTCCGGCGGCCGCCGGGTCTTCCAGCGTTCCGATCAGCCGGTTGAGGTCCTCGCGCACGCCGTAAAGGATCTGCACCACCTTGCCGGCATTCGCTCCCAGGATCTGGACCCACAGCGTGGGGTCGCTGGCCGCGATGCGGGTGGTGTCGCGGAGCCCGTTCCCCGCGAGGGAGAGGGCGTGCATCGGAGTGTCCTGCAGCCGGCTGGCCAGCAGCGAGGACATCACCTGCGGCAGGTGGGAGACCAGGGCCACGGCCCCGTCATGTTCGTCGGCGGTGAACTGGGAAACGAAGGCACCGAGGTCGGTGGCCAGCGCACGCGCGGCCTGGACCGCTCCGGCCGAGGACTCCTCTGTGGGGCATACCACCCACGGCATGGAGGTGAAAAGCTCACCGCGGGCGGCCACCGGGCCGGATTTCTCGCGTCCGGCCATGGGATGGGTGCCCACGTAACGGCTGAGGTCCGCGCCGCGGCTGCGCAGGTCGCGCAGGATCGCCGCCTTGACGCTGGCGATGTCGACGACGGTGGCGTCCGGATAGTCAGCCAGCGCACGTTCCACAACATCCGCCGTGACATCCGGCGGCGATGCGACAACAACGAGTTCCGGGCTCTCGTCTTCGCCGAGGGCTGCCAGCGGCAGGCCGGCGCCGATGTCGACGGCGACTGCCTGGTTGGTGGGCGACGGGTCGGACAGGTAGACGGCGACGCCGCGGCCGCGCAGGCCGAGGCCGATGCTGGTCCCGAGCAGGCCCGTGCCAATGACGACGACCGGCCCATTCAGGTGTCCGCGGCCGTGCGTACGGAATGCCGACATTCCTTACAGCCCCACGGATGCCAGCAGGTGGCCGACTTCCTGCTTGCCCAGGTTGCGGATGCTTCCCTGGCGCTGGTCGCCGAGGCCGATGGGGCCGACCTTGACGCGCACCAGGCGCTGCACCGGGAAACCGACGGCGTCGAACAGGCGGCGGACAATGCGGTTCTTGCCGGAGTGCAGCACCACTTCGATCAGCACGTGGCCCGGGGTCGAGTCGACCAGCCGGAAGGAGTCGACGGAGGCGAAGCCGTCCTCAAGTTCGATGCCTTCCTTGAGCTGCGCGCCGATGCCCTGCGGGAACGGCCCGCGGACCTGGACCAGGTAGGTCTTGGGGACCTCGTAGGACGGGTGCGTCAGCCGGTTGGCAAGCTCGCCGTCGTTGGTCAGCAACAGCAGGCCCTCGGTGGCGACGTCCAGGCGGCCGACATGGAAGAGCCGTTCACCCTGGTTGTTGCGGATGTAGTCGCTGATGCAGGGACGGCCTTCGGGATCCTCCATGGTGGACACCACGCCCTTGGGCTTGTTGAACACCATGTACACCAGCGTGTCATCGAGCTGGATGCGCAGGCCGTCCACGTGGATGACGGCGGTCTTGGGATCGACGCGGACGCCGAGTTCGGTCACGACCTTGCCGTCGACCTCGACGCGGCCCTCGGCGATCATCTCTTCGCAGACGCGGCGCGAGGCGACGCCGGCGGAGGCCATGATCTTCTGCAGGCGGACGCCGTCGGCGTCGTGGAATTCAGACTGGGGCACGTCGGTGCGGGGCCCACGGCCGCGCGAGGGCCTGCGGACCGGTCCCAGGTTCTGGCCGAAGCGTTCGCTTCCGAAGGCGCGTGAACCCGCGGTCTTCGGGGCGGCGGATTTGGGCTTCAGCGCGCCGGGGGTCCCGGGCGCCTTGTTGGCGCCCGGCTTCCGGGCAGCGGCCGCCTTGCGTGCGCCGGCCTTGGCGGCACCTGCCCTGGGCGCGGGTGCTTTGGCGCCCGGCTTCCAGTCGCCTGCAGGCCGGCGGCCGGCAGGGGCCTCGTCGGGATCGATGAAGCGCTCCTCGCGGGGCTTGGCCTTGTATGTGCGGTCGCCGAAGGGACGGTCGCCGCCCTTGGGGAAGTCGCGCTTCCCGGCGCCCGCACTGCGGCCCTGTGCTGCGCCGCGCGCGGCGTTGCGGTCCGGACCTTTGCGTCCGGAGCTGTTACGTGGTGAACCCTGGCGTCCCGCCTGTGTCATGACCCGTCCTCTGTGATTTTGGCCGGCAAAGGTTGTCCAAAGACAACACTAGCCAGCCGTGCAGAATAAATCTGCCCTGGTAAAAACTGCTCCGCAGGCGTGCCCGCCTACATTCTCTCGGCGTCGTAAAACTCTTCAATTCCCTCAAGCCCCGGGAGGTGCGGTGAAAGCTGAGGCAGCTCAGCCACCGATCCGATTCCCATGCGTTCAAGGAAGTACGACGTCGTGCGGTACAGGACAGCGCCCGATTCCGGATCCGTTCCGGCATCCTCGATCAGTCCGCGCTGCGTCAGCGTCCGCACAACAGAGTCAACGTTGACTCCGCGAATTGCAGACACCCTTGCCCGGGACACCGGCTGCCGATAGGCAATGACGGCGAGTGTCTCAAGCGCCGCCTGGGTCAGCCTGGCCGTCTGCCCCTCCAGGACGAAGGCACCGACGACGTCGGCGAATTCAGCCCGTGAGTAGATGCGCCAGCCGCCGGCGACATTCCGCAATTCAAAACCCCGGGGACTGGAAGTGACCTCATGCTGAGATCCACTGCTGCCAGTTTCCATAACCGGGGCTTTAACAGTATAGCCGTCATAGTCGCGCTGCAGGTCCAGCAGCAGCGCCTCGACGGCAGCCACCGTCAGGTTGAGTCCGGCGGCAAGGTCTGCAGCGGAGGCCGGCTCGTCCAGCACCATCAGCACCGCCTCAAGCGCGGCGCGTTCCCGGCCGGTTACTGGATCCGTCATTGCTGCTCCTCGTATTCCTCGCTCAGGTGCTCGCTTGTCCACCCGGTGCCGGCCGCAGTCCAGCGCACGGTGAGGTCGCCGAGCGGCGCAACCTGGTCAAATGCCACCACCTGGTCCCTGAACAGCTCCAGCAGTGCCAGGAAGCGCGCCACCACAACCAGGGTGGATTCGGCGTCGGCGATCAGGGCGCGGAAGGTCAGGGGCCGGCCCTCCTGCAGCCGCAGTCCGATCAGCTCCGCCTGTTCGCGCACACTTACCGGGCTTCCGTGCAGGTGGGCGACGCCCACCTCGGTCGGCACCGGAGCCTTGGGCTTAAGCGCGGCCTCGGCCATCGCCGCGAACTGTGCGGGACTGTGCTTCCAGACGAGGTCCGGCAGCATGGCGGCGAAGTGTTCCTCGAGGGCCACTTGCCGGGGATATCGGCGGGATTCCAGTTCCAGTGTGGCATCCATCAGCGCCGCGACCTGTTTGAAGGCCTTGTACTGCAGGAGCCGGGCAAAGAGGAGGTCCCGGGCCTCGAGGAGGGCGATGTCGTCGTCGTCCTCCACCTCGCCTGCAGGCAGCAGGCGCGCTGCCTTCAGGTCCAGGAGCGTGGCCGCGATGACGAGGAACTCACTGGCCTCATCGAGCGCCCACTCCTCCCCCAGTTCCTGCAGGTTACGGATGTACCGGATGAACTCGTCGGTGACAGTGGCAAGCGCCACCTCGGTGATGTCCAGCTGGTGCTTGGAGATCAGTCCCAGCAGGAGGTCGAATGGGCCGCTGAAGTTGGCCAGGCGTACTTCGAAGCCGGACCGCCTGGTTTCAGCGGGTGGCGTTGCCGGCTCTGCGGTCATCCGGGCTAGGGCGCGCCGCCGCGCGAAATCAGTTCCTTGGCGAGGCGGCGGTAGGCGTCGGCACCCACATGGTTTCCGGCGTAGCTCGTGATGGGTTCGGCGGCGACGGTGGCGTCGGCGAACTTGATGGACCGCTTGATGACGGTCTCGAAGACCTTGTCCCCGAAGGCCTCAACCAGGCGGCTGATGACTTCACGGCTGTGCAGCGTGCGGGCGTCATACATCGTGGCCAGTACGCCGTCCACCTGCAGCCGCGGGTTGAGGCGGTCCTGGACCTTGTCGATGGTTTCGACCAGCAGGGCCACCGCGCGCAGGGCGAAGAATTCGCAGATGAGCGGAATGATCACACCATGGGCTGCGGTCAGCGCGTTGACGGTGAGCAGGCCGAGGGAAGGCTGGCAGTCGATAAGCACGACGTCGTATTCGTCCTCGACCTTCTTCAATGCCCGGTCCAGCACCTGCTCACGGGCCACCTCGTTCACCAGCTGCACTTCGGCAGCGGACAGGTCGATGTTGGCGGGCAGCAGGTCCACGTTCTCCACACCTGTCTGGTGGATCGCCTCGCGGATGTCGATCTTGCGGTCCATCAGGACGTTGTAGACAGTCAGGTCGAGTTCGTGGGGGTTGACGCCGAGCCCGGCCGACAGGGCACCTTGGGGATCAAAGTCCACCAGGAGCACGCGGCGGCCGTATTCGGCGAGTGCTGCGGCCAGGTTGATGGTGGAGGTGGTTTTACCCACCCCGCCCTTCTGGTTGACCATGGCTATGACGCGGGCCGGTCCATGGGAGGACAGCGGCGCGGGCTCCGGAAAATCGCGGTGGGGGCGGCCTGTGGGACCCATGACGGCGTCTTCCAGGTCGAGTTCCGTGCCTTCCAGAGTTGCTGAACCCTGTTCGCTGCTCACGTATCTATCCACACTTTCGATGACGGTGATTTCTTCTGCCGCTGTCTGCCAGCGCCCCTGCTTCTTCCACCCCAAGGTTACAGCGCCCGACACGGCATTCCATGGACCTTGACTTTTGATGGCGTTTGAGCCTTGACCTTGTACTTGAGGTCGAAGGTTACTGCCGGGCAGCAACGAAACCGCCCGCACAGGCAGGGCCTGTGCGGGCGGTTTCGTTGTGTCTGTGCTGGCGCCGGGCCCTTTAGGCCTTGGCGGCGGCGGCGATGGATTCTGGCGTTTCCGCCACGCCGTGGTGGTGCGCCACCATCGTCTGTTCGTCGAACGGATCCTGGCCGGTCAGCACGAGGTTCACCTGTTCGCCGTCGATCTCCTTGACCCAGGTGCCGATCAGCAGGGTGGCGACGGCGTTGCCGGTGAAGTTGGTCAGTGCACGGGCCTCGGACATGAAGCGGTCGATGCCCACGATCATGCCGACGCCGCCGAGGAGTTCCGGCTTGTGGGCCTGCAGGCCTGCAGCGAGCGTTGCCAGGCCGGCGCCGGTGACACCGGCTGCGCCCTTGGAGGCGATGATCATGAAGACCAGCAGGGAGATCTGCGCGCCGAGGTCCAGCGGGGTTCCCATCGCGTTGGCCACGAAGAGCGACGCCATGGTCAGGTAGATGGCCGTGCCGTCCAGGTTGAAGGAGTAGCCGGTCGGGACCGTCACGCCGACTACCGGCTTGGAGACACCCAGGTGCTCCATCTTGGCGATGAGGCGCGGCAGGGCGGCTTCGGAGGAGGACGTCGAGAAGATCAGCAGGTACTCGCGGGCCAGGTACTTCATCAGCTTGAAGATGTTCACGCCGGTGACCACCTGCAGCAGGCCGCCGAGGATGACGACGATGAACACCGCACACGTGATGTAGAAGGCGATCATCAGGGTGAACATGCTCACGATTGCCTGGAAGCCGGTGGCGCCAACCACGGCAGCGATGGCACCGAACGCACCCAGCGGGGCGAGCCACATGATCATGATCAGGATGCGGAACACCAGTGCCTGGCCGTAGCCGATGGCCTTCAGGATCGGGGCACCCTGCGGCCCCATCCTCTGCAGTGCGAAACCTACGAGAATAGCGGCCAGAAGCGTGGGAAGCACCGGAATGTCCCCGGGGATGATGCCGAGCAGGAAGTCCACCGTGCTGTCCGTGGAGGCCTTCTTGTTGGGATCATAGGGCGTCAGCTGGAGCCCCTCACCCGGGTGGATCAGGTTGCCGACCACGAGGCCGATGGCCAGGGCGAATGTGGACATGAGGACGAAGTAGCCCAGGGCCAGACCGCCGACCTTACCCACCGTGGCCGCCTTGGCGATCGAGCCGATGCCCAGCACGATGGTGCAGAAGATGACCGGGGCGATCATCATCTTGATCAGCTTGATGAAGCCGTCACCGAGGGGCTTGAGTGATTTTCCGACCTCGGGGAACAGCAGCCCCACCAGAGCGCCGAGGACGACCGCGGCGATAACGGCGATGTACAGGTAATGGGACTTGTCGAGTCCCTTACGCTGGGCTTTAGCCGGCGCTGCCGACTCTCCTCGTTGAGAAGCCATCTTGTCTCTCCTTATGGATAATCTGGAAGACGCTTCGGCACAATCTCTGGGCTCCGCGCGTCGGTCCCTTGTGACTTCCATCATTCGCCACGGGGTGACTTGGCTCACCGTTGCGTTCATATTGGTCATGGGAGGTGTTGATGATCCACCGCTGGAGCATTGCCAGGCGGCTGTTCGTGGCGAACCTGCTGTTCATGCTGACCCTCACGGCCTTCGTGGGTACTGCCGTTTTCGTTGACGCCCGGGACCACGCCTACGAGGAGGCGGGCAGCCGGATGGGGGTCCTGGCGACATCCATCGCCGACAACCCTCTGGTTCTGCAGGCCGCCGGTACGGCGAACCCGTCGGCGCAGCTGCAGCCTTATACACAGAAGGTCATGGACCATGCCGGGGCGGACTTCATCACCATCATGGCGCCGGACCGGACGCGGTGGACGCACCCGCGCGGCGAGGAACTGGGCCGCCCCTACATCGGTTCGATCGAGCAGGCCCTCCAGGGCCGCGTCTTCACCGAGATCACCGCCGGAACGCTGGGGCCGTCGGTGCGGACGATTGCCCCGGTGAAGGACGACCGCGGTGCAGTCCGCGCGCTCGTGGCCGCCGGGGTGACCGTCAATACGGTGGATGTGGCCTTGTCCGGCAGGCTGCCTGCGCTGTTGGCCGTATCCGGCTCGCTGCTGGTGGGCGGATCGCTCGCGTCCTGGTTCCTTGGCCGCTACCTGCGGCGGGTGACCAGGGGGTGGGGACCCGAGCAGCTGGCCCAGCTTTTCGCCTACTACGAATCAGTGCTCCACTCAGTCCGGGAAGGTGTTGTCCTGATAGATCCCGCCGGAAGGGTGGTCATCTACAACGACCAGGCTGCAGAATTGCTGGGGCTGGAGCCGCGGGAAGCGGAGGACGACCACGAAGCCACGCCGCAGCTCGCCGACCTGCCGTTGGCTCCCAGCTTGAAGGAGCTTTTTGAGTCGGGGCGGACGGCCCAGGATGAAATCCATCTCACCAATGACGGCGTGCTGGTGGTTAATCAGCGCCCGGCAGTGGGTCCAGGCTCCTCCGCCGAACGGCAGCGGGGCCGGTTGTTCGGTACCGTTGCCACCATCCGCGACCGCACCGAGATCGAATCACTGGGCACCGAACTGGAGAGCATGCGGACCCTTTCCGATGCCCTCCGGGCCCAGACCCACGAGCACGCCAACCGGCTGCACACCATGGTCTCCCTCCTGGAGCTCGGACGGACCGATGAGGCCCTCGACTTCGCTACGAAGGACCTCGAGCTGAGCCAGCAGCTGACGGACGACGTGGTCGGTTCGGTCCAGGAACCTGTGCTGAGCGCGCTGGTTATGGGCAAGGCGGCCCAGGCCCATGAGCGCGGCGTGGAGCTGGTGGTCGAGGCTGCCGGGCCTGCCCTCGCTGGAGACCTGGCCGTACAGGACCTCGTCACCGTCCTCGGCAACCTGCTCGACAACGCCATTGACGCCGCCGCGGATGCCCCCGGGCCAAGGCGGGTGGAGCTCCGGGTGGACACGTCGAGTGGCGGGCTGAAAATTACAGTGCAGGATACGGGCAAGGGCATTGACCCCTCCGCCGTGGACGACGTGTTCCGCTACGGTTTCAGCACCAAGCAGGCAGGGGCGTTCGGCCGCGGCCTTGGCCTCGCCCTGGTGAAACAGGCCGTCCAGCGCCTGGCCGGTACCATGACCATCAGCAGCGCGAGCACTGGCGGCGCCCGTTTCGACATCGTGCTTCCTGCCAGCGCCGATTCCGACCCATTGACCGCAGATACACTTCCCCACGGCGCCTTCCCGCCCAGCACTTTCCCCTCAAGCACTTTCCGGCCCAGTACGGCCACACCGAGTCTCCCGGAGGAGCATACGTGACAGACATCCGAGTCCTCGTCGTCGAGGACGAGCCCGTCGCAGCTGCGGCACATGCCGCCTACGTGGGCAGGGTGAACGGCTTCGCGCTGGCGGGAACCGCCCCGGACGGCCAGTCGGCGCTCCGGATGCTCACCGAGTTCTCGGCCGCCGGCACTCCGGTGGAGCTGGTACTGCTCGATATGAACCTGCCGGACCTGCATGGCCTGGACATCGCCCGGCGGATGCGCTCCGCCGGGCACTTCGCGGACATCATCGCAATCACAGCTGTTCGGGAGCTGGCGATTGTGCGCAGCGCTGTCTCCATCGGCGTCGTGCAGTACCTCATTAAGCCGTTCACTTACGCGACGTTCGCGGACAAGCTGGAGAGTTACCGGCAGTTCCGTGACCAGCTAGCGGGACCGCAGGCGGGGTCAGCGAAAGCAGCAGCGTCGCAGAGTGACGTGGACCAGGCTTTCGCCAGCCTGCGGGCCCCGTCCGAGCTGCCGTTGCCGAAAGGCTTGGCCCCCTCAACGCTCGACGCCGTCCGCGACTTTATGAAGGAACAGCCCGGCGCCGTCTCTGCCACTGAGGTCATGACCGCGCTGGGCATGTCGAGGGTCACCGCCCGCCGCTACCTCGAGTACCTCGCCGACGCCGGAACGGTGTCGCGGACGGCCCGGTACGGCGCCCCGGGCCGCCCGGAGAACGAGTACCGCTGGTCCCGGGCCTGACGATTACCGGTAGCGATGGAAAGAGCACCTCTAGGCGGCCGTGGGTGAGGACCAGTAAGGCCAGGGATCCTGAGGCAGGGGTGGATCCAGATCGTCGAGAGCCATTGGAGTCTCGATCCCCGTGGAGTTGTCGGCATCGTCTGGCGGATCCGGAGAGTCAAGCCAGGCGGGCGGTTCCGGCACCTCTTGGCCGGGTGGCGCGCCGAACCAGTCGGGTGGTTCCGGCAAGGCGCGGCCTGGTGGCAGTTCCGGGCAGTCTTGGCTGGGTGGCGCGTCGGACCAGCGCTGCTCAAAGTCGTTGGGCGCAAAGTTGTCCGGGTCAAAGTTGTCCGGCGCAAAGTTGTCTGGCACAAAGTTGTCTGGCCAGGTGGGTGGTTCCCAGTCCTGGTGTTCGGCGGGGTAATGGCGCCCGGATGGGGAGATCCAGCCGGGCGGGTTTTGCCGGGTGGCGCCGACCGGTCTCCACGCCGTGGCGTGTTTCAGTCTGTGGTGTTTGGGGCAGGGCTGGCCGAGGTTGGCCACGCCGGTGCCGCCGCCGTCGGCCCAGGCGAGGATGTGGTCGGCGTCGTTGTCCAGGGAATGGTTGGTGCAGTTGGGGAAGGTGCATTTGGCGTCCCGGAGGCGCAGCCATTGCCGCATGGGTTTGGTGAGCCGGTAGCTGGTGCGCCCGATCTCCAGTGGCGCCCCGTCGCGGGGGTCGGTCAGGACCCGGAAGAACGACGTTGCGCCGTCGGCGACGAGCCGGCGGGCCATGGACGCGGGGATCGGCCCGTACCCGTCGAGTGTGGCAGGTTCCTCGGTCTGGCCGAGCAGCGAGAACACCGGAACCGTGACCAGCACCTGCGCCTGCGCCTGCGGGGACGGCACCTCACCGGCCGTCATCTCGCCGGCAGGGACGGAACCTCCGCGCAAGGAGCCTCCTTGCCCGGAACCAGCTGCCCCACCGGCAATCCCCGGGGCTGGACGGAGCAGCGAAGTGGAAAAGACATCGGCCCGGAGCTGGCTCAGGGTGCGGGTTTCGTTCGGCCCTTGAAGACCACGCGCTATGGCGGTGGTGCGGTTCCAGATCCCGGCGGCCTGGTCCGCGGGCAGGAACGCCGAGAACCAGGCCATGCCGTCCCGGTCCGGGTAGTACTCCAGCCGCCGGTCCTTCACGCTCCTGGAATGCCGGGTTTCAATACTGTCCGGGTGGTGCCGTTCCCGCCAAGACCGGGCCTTCGCCCGGAACCTGCCCGGTGCCAGCTCCCCGGCAAAACAGCCCCGCGCCGCGTTCGGAGCATCAGGATCCAGGAAGTGGGCTTCGAACGCTGCGGCCGCTTCCGGTGACAGCCCTTCGGTCTCATCGCACATGATCCGCGCGTGCTGCCACGAAATACGGCCCACCTGCAGCGCGGCAAGAGTCAACGGCCGCTCCGTGGCCAGGATCTGCGCCTCACACAGCAACGCACCGGCACTGCGCTCACTCACCCTCAGGGCACCGGCCACCTCAGCCGTCACAGACATCTCCCGTGCCGTCGGGTCCTGCCCGCCTGCACCCGGGGCCGCCATCGCCGCGTCCGCCGCGACGTATCCGGTGGCCAGCTGCACCTTCACAGCCGCAAGCCGCGCCTCCATCCCGCCCACCACCCTCAGGCCGTCCAGGCATGCAGTCGCCTGCTCCCCAAGAGGATCAACCGGATCCGGCTGGAAATCCCCGCCTGCCGCACCCGGGTCAGCAGCCCTCCGCAGCCCGGCAGCCAGCGCCAAAGCCGAGGCCCCAAGAGCCTCCAACGCCTCCGCAGCAGCCACGCTGTTATCCATACCCCCAGTATGAGAAGGGGCACTGACATTCTTAGCCAGGTCATCGGAGGTGACCCCGCTGACCCAGCCACCGCCGTCGCTCCCTGATAGAGAAGCCAACCCGCCGGCACCGGGCCCTACGGCCCGGTCTGCGGAGAGTCCCCCAATACCTTCCATAGACCCATTGTGATCAGGGGCACTGACATTCTTGCCCGCGCGATCGGAGGTGACCCCGCTGACCCAGCCACCGCCGTCGCTCCCTCTTACAGAAGCCAACCCGCCGGCACCGGGCCCTACGGCCCGGTCTGCGGAGAGTCCCCCAATACCTTCCATAGACCCATTGTGATCAGGGGCACTGACATTCTTGCCCGCGCGAACG
>NZ_JBHUSB010000016.1:0-20287 GCF_042673905.1 Arthrobacter sp. NPDC057009 | reverse complement strand
CGATCGGAGGTGACCCCGCTGACCCAGCCACCGCCGTCGCTCCCTCTTACAGAAGCCAACCCGCCGGCACCGGGCCCTACGGCCCGGTCTGCGGAGAGCCCCCCCAATACCTTCCATAGACCCATTGTGATCAGAGGCACTGACATTCTTACCGGCCCTGCCGCAGACCACAGGCACAATTGCCGTCAAACCTCGCCCAGCCGACAGAAACGGTACACCTCCGAAAGCTCCGCCGCAGCCACCCGATGTATACACATGAGCCTCGTGACGGGCGGGGATCTTGGGAAAAGCTAGGCAAGCTCGCCTCTTGTGTATACACTCAAGACAAGTTGAAGCGAGGGAAGGAGGCGGGATGCGCGCGAGCGACAGGGCTTATGCCGCACTGCGCGATGACATCATCGAATGGCGCCTCCTCCCCGGTACAGTCCTCGCCGAAGTCGAGCAGTCTGAACGCCTTGGGGTCTCCCGAACGCCCCTCCGCGAAGCCCTCAGCCGGCTGACGGCGGAAGGTTTGACGACGGCGGGCGGCCGTGGCGTCGTCGTCACCGACATCTCACTGGAGGACATCGATGAACTGTTCGAGCTCCGCGAGACCCTCGAGGGGAAAGCAGCCGCGCTGGCCGCGGAGCGCGGCGATGCCGGCGTCTTCCGCGGACTCCAGGAGGAACTGCTGGCTGCGCCTGCCCTGCTCAACTCCCCCGATCCTGCCCGGCACGACTACTACGAGCTCGTCGGCCGCCTGGACACCGCCATTGACAGTGCCATCTCCAATTCCTACCTGGCGCAGGCCATGCGCAGCCTGCGCGTCCATCTGGTCCGGGTCCGCAGGCTGGCCGCGGACGACCAGGCCCGGCTGACAGCCGCCGCAGCCGAACATGCCGCCATCGCCGAAGCCATCGCTGAAGGCAACCCGCGGCTGGCCGAAGCGGCCACCACCGTCCACCTGCACCGCAGCCTTTCCCACGTCAAAGCCGTCCACACATCCGCCCAGAAGGAGTCCCATGGTTAAGGAACACCACGTCCGCGTCTACAAGAGCGAGGAAAATCTCCCGCGCGAACAGCAGTTGGCCCACAAGATTGCAGTGGTTGCCGCTGATCCCGTCGAAGTGACCGCCGACGTCACGGACATGGTGATCAACCGCATCATCGATAACGCCTCCGTGGCCGTTGCCTCGCTGAACCGCGCCCCCATCATTGCAGCCCGGGCGCAGGCCCTCACACACTCACCGTCCAGCGGCGGCAAGGGGGCCAAGGTCTTCGGCATCGGCGAACGCGTCTCCCCCGAGTGGGCCGCTTGGGCCAACGGCGTGGCCGTGAGGGAACTCGACTACCACGACACCTTCCTCGCTGCGGACTACTCGCACCCCGGCGACAACATTCCGCCGATCCTTGCTGTCGCCCAGCACGTGGGCTCCAGCGGTGCGGACCTGATCCGCGGCATCGCCACGGGCTACGAGATCCAGGTGAATCTGGTGAAGGCGATCTGCCTGCACAAGCACAAGATCGACCACGTCGCCCACCTCGGCCCCTCGGCCGCGGCCGGCATCGGCACTCTCCTGGGGCTCGACGTCGAAACCATCTTCCAGTCCGTCGGCCAGGCCCTGCATACCACCACGGCGACGCGCCAGTCCCGCAAGGGTGAGATTTCCACGTGGAAGGCGCACGCCCCGGCATTTGCCGGAAAGATGGCAGTGGAGGCGGTGGACAGGTCCATGCGGGGACAGACGTCCCCCGTGCCGATCTATGAGGGTGAGGACGGCGTCATCGCCTGGATGCTGGACGGCCCGGACGCCTCCTACGAGGTTCCGCTGCCCGAAGCCGGCGAAGCCAAGCGGGCCATCCTGGACACCTACACCAAGGAACACTCCGCCGAGTACCAGGCCCAGGCGTGGATCGACCTCGCCCGCAAGCTCAACCGGGAGCACCCGGAAGCAACCGATCCGGCGAACGTGAAGTCCGTCCTGATCAAGACGAGCCACCACACCCACTACGTGATCGGCTCCGGCGCCAACGATCCCCAGAAGTACAGCCCCACCGCCAGCCGGGAAACCCTGGATCACTCCATCCCGTACATCTTCACGGTCGCGCTGCAGGACGGTTCCTGGCACCACGTGGACTCCTACTCCCCCGAACGCGCCGCCCGCCCTGACACAGTGGAGCTGTGGCAGAAGGTGTCCACGGTGGAGGATCCCGAGTGGACCCGCCGCTACCACTCCCTGGACATCTCCGAGAAGGCCTTCGGCGGCTCCGTGGAGATCACGCTCACGGACGGCACGGTCATCCGCGATGAGATCGCCGTCGCCGACGCCCACCCGCTGGGCGCCCGGCCGTTCACCCGCGAGCAGTACGTGAACAAGTTCCGCACCCTTGCCAAAGACCTCGTGACGGAGGAAGAAATCGACAGGTTCCTGGCCGCCGTCGAACGCCTTCCGGAACTGGCTGCCGGCGAGCTGGACCAGCTCAACATCGCTGCGGCGCCCGGCGTCATCGACTTCAACGCCGCTCCCAAGGGGCTGTTCTAGATGCTGTACTCCGCCACCACCCCGGAGCAGAAGCGCCGCAAGTTCCGCGAGCTGTTGGGTTCCGGAACTATCCAGCAGTTCCCGGGCGCGTTCAACCCACTCTCCGCGCGGCTGATCGAGGAAAAAGGCTTCGCCGGTGTCTACATCTCCGGCGCTGTCCTGGCCAATGACCTGGGCCTGCCGGACATCGGCCTCACCACCCTCACCGAGGTGGCAACACGGGCCGGACAGATCGCCCGCATGACCGACCTGCCCTGCATCGTGGACGCCGACACCGGCTTCGGCGAACCCATGAACGTGGCCCGCAGCGTCCAGGAACTCGAAAACGCCGGGCTCGCCGGCTGCCACATCGAGGACCAGTTCAACCCCAAGCGCTGCGGCCACCTCGACGGCAAAAACGTCGTTGACCTGGACACCGCCACCAAACGCATCCGCGCGGCGGCGGATGCACGGCGGGACCCGAACTTCCTCATCATGGCGCGCACGGACATCCGTGCAGTGGAAGGACTGGACGCCGCGAAGGACCGGGCCAAGGCCCTCGTCGAGGCCGGCGCCGACGCCATCTTCCCCGAAGCGATGAAGGACCTGGCCGAGTTCCAGGCCATCCGCGACGCCGTCAACGTGCCGATCCTGGCCAACATGACCGAGTTCGGCAAGAGCGATCTCTTTACCGTCGACCAGCTGCAGGAAGTGGGTGTGAACATGGTGATTTATCCGGTCACCCTGCTCCGTAGTGCCATGGGGGCGGCTGAGCGTACGCTGGACTCAATCAGGGCCGACGGAACGCAGGAGGCACAGGTAGGGAGCATGCTGACGCGCGCGCGGCTGTACGACCTGGTGGATTACGAGGCCTACAACCGCTTTGATACCGGCGTCTTCAACTTCCGGATTCCCGGAACGGACTGACGCCCACATCCCCGCAGGACCACCGGCCGGTCCGGCCGGTTATCGGACGCAAGGAACGAAGGAGTTCAGCATGGCTGACGTAGAGATCAAGAAGGGCCTCGACGGCGTGGTGGTCGACTACACCGCTGTCTCGAAGGTCAATCCCGACACGAACTCACTGCTGTACCGCGGCTACCCTGTTCAGGAGCTCGCCGCCAGGTGCAGCTTCGAAGAGGTTGCTTACCTGCTGTGGAACGGCGAGCTGCCGTCTTCCGGCGAGCTGAGTGATTTCACGGCCCGCGAGCGGGCGGGACGGCGGCTGGATCCCGTGGTCAAGCAGGTGGTTGATGCCCTGCCGGTGACGGCCCATCCGATGGATGTGTGCCGCACCGCCGCATCAGTGATGGGCGCCCGCCATGAGCTGGCGGAGGATTCCTCCCCCGAGGCCAACATGGCCAAAGCCCTGGACCTGTTCGCCGCCATGCCGGCCGTGGTGGCGTACGACCAGCGCCGGCGCCGCGGCCAGGACCTCATCGAGCCGCGGGACGACCTGGGCTACTCGGCCAACTTCCTCTGGATGACGTTCGGCGAGGAAGCGGTGGCCGAAGTGGTGGAGGCCTTCAATGTCTCCATGATTCTGTATGCCGAGCACTCCTTCAACGCCTCCACCTTCACCGGCCGCGTCATCATGTCCACCCTGTCGGACCTCCATTCGGCGGTGACCGGCGCCATCGGCGCGCTCAAGGGGCCGCTGCACGGCGGAGCCAACGAGGCCGTCATGCACACGTTCGACGAGATCGGGATCCGGCCCGAGGAGTCGCTCGAGGAGGCCGCCGTCCGTGCCAAGGCCTGGATGGAGGACGCCCTGGCCCGGAAGAAGAAGGTCATGGGCTTCGGGCACCGGGTCTACAAGCACGGCGATTCCCGCGTGCCCACCATGAAGGCCGCCCTCGACAAGATGATTGCCCACTTCGGCCGGCCCGAGCTGCTGGGCCTGTACAACGGGCTCGAATCGGCGATGGACGAGGCCAAGGGCATCAAGCCGAACCTGGACTACCCGGCCGGCCCGACCTACCACCTGATGGGCTTCGACACGAACATGTTCACGCCGCTGTTCGTCGCCAGCCGCATCACCGGCTGGACCGCCCACTTCATGGAGCAGCTGAACGCGAACTCGCTCATCCGCCCGCTGAGCGCTTACAACGGTCCGGACGAACGGCACGTCCCGTAGCGGGTCACCCGTAAAGCGCACGACGCCGGAAATGGACGACGCCGGGCCGGTCACCTTTTTGGTGGCTGGCCCGGCGTCGTCCATTTTCCGCCAGAGAACGGGCGGTTACACGCCCCGGAAAGAATATTCGGCCGACGCCACGGTCTCGTTGTCGTCGTTCAGGGTGATGACGGCATCGACGACGCTTCCGGCCAGCGCCAGGGGCAGCCAGTGTTCCGCATCCTGCCACATGCGTTCCAGGGGAAGGGCGGAAACCAGGAACCACTCCGGAATGATCTCGGAGCTCTCGACGGGATCACCCATCCACCGGCGGGTGGTGAAAAGACGGGTCGACATGTTCCAGTCGGGGCGGGCAGGAAAGACGAATTCCACTGTTCCCGCGTCGGACAGGTCTTCTTCGAGGACGACGACGCCGGCCTCCTCCAACACCTCCCGGCACGCCGCCTGGGCGTCGGTCTCGCCAACCTCCACATGGCCGCCGAGCCCGACGATCTTGCCTGTTCCGAAGCCGGTCCTCTTCAGGCCAAGGAGCACCTCCGTCCCTGCTTCCGGGTGTTCCCGGAGGAGAAAGCAGAGGGTAACGGGCACGGAGGTCATGCAGACCAGCCTAGCGGTGCCGCCGCTATCCGCAGTTCTGTCCCAGGGCCAGGATTTATCCCCAGGCCCGGGTTTACCCAGCGCCGGTTTATCCAGCGCCGGTTTATCCCAGGGCGCGGGGATGCGCCGCGGCGTAAACTTCCCGCAGGGTGTCGGCGGTGACCAGGGTGTACACCTGGGTGGTGGTCACCGAGGCATGCCCGAGCAGTTCCTGGACCACGCGGACATCCGCTCCCCCTTCGAGCAGGTGGGTGGCAAAGGAGTGGCGCAGGGTGTGCGGGGAAACATCCTTGGTGATCTGGGCCTTGTCCGCCGCCGCCTTCAGGATGGTCCAGGCGCTTTGCCGGCTGATCCGACCTCCCCTGGCATTGAGGAACAGCGCAGGGGTGCCCTTGCCCTTCCCAGCGAGCAGCGGGCGTCCCCGGACCAGGTAGGCGTCAAGGGCACGGGCGGCGAAGGAGCCGAGCGGCACGAGGCGTTCCTTGGAGCCCTTGCCGAACAGCCGCACGATGGCAGGACCGGATTCGGCTGCCTGCACGGAGAGATCGTCCACGTCCAGCCCTACGGCCTCGCTGATCCGAGCCCCGGTGGAGTACAGGAACTCCAGCAACGCCCGGTCCCGGAGGCCCGTTGCAGTGTCTGTGCCGGCGGCTTCCAGGATCCTGGTGACCTCGTCCACGGTGATGGCCTTGGGCAGGCGTTTGCCGGGCATTGGCGGGTGGACATCGCTGGCGGGGTCCGCCGTCGTCGTTCCTTCCAGCGCCCAAAAGCGGTGCAGTCCACGGACCGCAACCACAGTCCGCGCCGCCGACCGCACCCCGAGCGGGGTGCCGCCGTCGGCGCCGTCGGAGAGCGCCTGGGCAAAGCCCGTCACGTGGTGGCGGGTGATGTCAGCCGGGCTGCTGAGTCCCTGCCCGGCGAGGTAGGTGGAATAGCGGGCGAGGTCGCGGCGGTAGGCGGACAGGGTGTTCGCGGCCAGGCCGCGTTCGACGCCCATGTGCTGAAGGTAGTCGGTCACGCCGCGGTCAATCGCGGTGCGGGGCCGTGCCGATGGTGAGGTGTCCGTGCCTGGCGTCAGCCTGGGTGCCGGCGTTTCGGCCTCGGTCACCGGGGTATCCTCCGGTGCCGCCGTGTCCGCGGACATCAGCGCTGGCTGGGGTGCGCCGGCCACTCGGCGTCGCCCGGCCGCAGTCCATTGAAGCCGTCCGCCTTGGCGGCGGCGGCAGCGAGGATTCCGACGACGGCCGACGGGTTGTGCAGGCTTCCATCCAGCACCGCGGAGACAGCGTCCTCCAGCGGGATCCAGTGCAGTTCGATTTCTGCCTCTTCGTCCGTGCGGACGTGCAGTTCGTGATGCGGGACCTCGGTGAGTCCGCGGGCGAGGTAAATGCGGATAGCCTCGCTGGAGGAGCCGGGCGAGTTGAAGAAGTCCACCAGGACATTCCACTTGCTGGCGATCAGGTCCGCTTCCTCGGCGAGTTCACGTGCGGCGCCCACCAGGAAGTCCTCGCCCTCGATGTCGAGCAGGCCCGCGGGAATCTCCCACAGGTCCATGCCCACGGGGTGACGGTACTGCTTGATCAGCAGCACTTCGCCGTCGTCGTTCATGGGGAGCACAGCGACGGCACCGGGGTGTTCGATGTAGTCCCGGACCAGGGGGTCGCCCTCGGCGGTGAGCTTGAAGCTGTCGCTGACTACGTCCCAGATCCGGCCGTTATAGACCCGCTCACGGGAGAGCAGACGGCGCGGGCTCGGCGCATCCGAAACCTGCCGGCCAGCAGGGGTGACTTCAGAATTACCGGGCATCGCGCCGTCCTTACTCTATGGGTGCTGTGAATCTATTCTGCTGCGGCTTCGCCGGTGGCGGCCGCGGCGGGTTCGAACGCGTTCGCGGCGCTGCCGCTCTGGTGGTCCAGGGCGGCCTTCACCAGTCCGGCAAAGAGCGGGTGCGGCCGGGTGGGCCGTGAGCTCAGTTCGGGGTGCGCCTGGGTGGCCACGTAGTAGGGGTGCACCTCGCGGGGCAGCTCCACGTATTCCACCAGCTTGCCGTCCGGAGACGTGCCGGAGAACACCAGGCCCTCGGCGGCAATCTGCTCGCGGTACTTGTTGTTCACCTCGTACCGGTGGCGGTGCCGTTCGCTGACGGTGGTTTTGCCGTAGGTCTCGGCGATGACCGAGCCCTCGTCCAGCTTGGCCTCGTACAGGCCAAGGCGCATGGTGCCACCGAGGTCGCCACGGCCCTCGACGAATTCCAGCTGCTCTTCCATCGTGGCGATGACGGGGTACTTGGAGTCCGGCTCAAACTCGCTGGAGGAGGCACCCTCGAGGCCGACCACGTTGCGGGCGTATTCGATGACCATGCACTGCAGGCCAAGGCACAGGCCCAGGACGGGCAGCCGGGACTCGCGGGCAAACTTCAGGGCGCCCAGCTTGCCTTCCAGGCCGCGGATGCCGAAGCCGCCCGGCACGCAGATCGCGTCCACGCCTTCCAGGGAGCGCACCGCACCCTCGTGGGTTTCGCATTCGTCGGAGGGCACCCAGCGGATCTTGACCTTGGCGTTGTTGGCAAAACCGCCGGCGCGCAGTGCCTCCGTGACGGAGAGGTAGGCGTCCGGGAGGTCGATGTACTTGCCCACGAGGGCAATTTCGACCTCGTGCTTGGGGTTGTGGACAGCTTCGAGGAGCTTGTCCCAGCTGGTCCAGTCCACGTCCTTGAACGGCAGGTCCAGCGCGCGGACGATGTACGAATCCAGGCCCTGCGTGTGCAGGGTCTTGGGGATGTCGTAGATGCTGGGGGCGTCGGCGGCGTTAACCACGGCGTCGATATCGACGTCGCACATGCGGCCGATCTTCTCGCGCATGGCCTCGGGGACTTCGCGGTCCGAGCGGATCACGATGGCTTCCGGCTGGATGCCGATGGAGCGGAGGGCGGCCACGGAGTGCTGCGTGGGCTTGGTCTTCAGTTCCTGCGACGGACCGATGTACGGCACCAGCGAAACGTGGAGGAAGAAGACGTTAGTCCGGCCGATGTCCTGGCGGACCTGGCGGGCGGACTCGAGGAAGGGCTGGGACTCGATGTCGCCAACGGTCCCGCCGATTTCCGTGATGATGACGTCCGGGGCATTCTTGCCCTCGGCGGGAAGCCGCATCCGGCGCTTGATCTCGTCGGTGATGTGCGGGATGACCTGGACGGTGTCACCGAGGTATTCGCCACGGCGTTCCTTGGCGATGACCGTGGAGTAGACCTGGCCGGTGGTTACGTTGGCCGAACCCTCGAGGTTTTCGTCGAGGAAGCGCTCGTAGTGTCCGATGTCGAGGTCGGTTTCAGCACCGTCGTCTGTGACGAAAACCTCGCCGTGCTGGAAGGGGTTCATCGTGCCCGGATCCACGTTCAGGTAGGGATCGAGCTTCTGCATAGTTACAGACAAGCCGCGTGCCCGCAGCAGGTGTCCGAGGCTGGAGGCCGTCAGTCCCTTGCCTAGCGAGGACGCCACACCACCGGTGACGAAGATGTGCTTTGTCTTGGACGAGCCCGGGAACCGGGAATTTACACGGGAATTTGATCGCTGCACCACGGAATTCGAGCCTATCATCATCTGCGCCTTCCACGGGTCGGGTATGCGTCCCCAAAGGCTTCAGTTTTCCCTGTCCAGGCGCTTCCGGCAAGGGCAGCCGGGAGCGCCACGTTGGCCCGGCCGGGCTTACGCCTGCTGGGGCAGGAGCTTTGCGTCGTCCAGCAGCTCCTGGGCGTGCGCCTGCGCGGTTTCGGAGTCCTCCTGGCCTGCCAGCATCCGTGCCAGTTCCTTGACGCGTTCAGCCTCGTCGAGGAGCTGGACGTCGCTGGAGGTGAAGCCCTTGGCGGTGGAGCCGTCGGAGCCGCGCACCGAGTTCTTGGTCACACGGATGTGCTGGTCGGCGAAGGCCGCCACCTGTGGCAGGTGCGTCACCACCAGGACCTGGACATGGCGGGCCAGCATGGCCAGCCGCCGGCCGATCTCGACGGCGGCACGTCCGCCGACGCCGGCGTCGACCTCGTCGAAGACGAACGTGGGCACGGGGTCAACAGCAGCCAGCACCACCTCGATGGCCAGCATGACCCTGGAGAGCTCGCCGCCGGACGCGCCCTTGCCCAGCGGCCGGGCGGGGGCGCCGGAGTGCGGCTGCAGCAGGAACGAGATCTCGTCACCGCCGTGGGGCCCAAGCTGGGCGGCGGGTTCGATCGTGATCACCAGGGTGGCGTCAGCCATGGCGAGTGCCTTCAGCTCGGCGCTGACCCGGGCGGAAAGGTCCTTGGCGGCCTTGGCACGGACCTTGCTGATGGCTGCGGCCTGCTTCTTCAGCTCCGCCCCGGCCCTGGCCACCTCGGCTTCCAGGTTTTCGATCCGGGTGGAGTCACCCTGCAGTTCGTCAAAGCGTGCCCGGGCGGTCTCCGCCCATTCGAGCACCTCATCGATGCTCGGGGCGTACTTCCGGACCAGCTTGGCCAGGGCTGCCCGGCGTTCCTCGATCTCTGCCAGCCGTTCCGGCCCCTCCGAATCCAGCCCCGCCTGGTAGCTGGCCAGTTCGGTGGCGATGTCGTTGAGCAGGAACCCCACCTCGGCGAGGCGGGCGGCCGCCGACCCGAGTTCCTCGTCATGTTCGGCCACGTGCTCCAGGGTGCGCTTGGCCGCATCCACGAGCGACGTGGCGTCTCCGGCCTCGCCGAAGTCCTCGGCAATGAGGGCCTGGTGTGCCGTGGTGGCGGCGATCCGCAGTTCCTCGACGTTGGCCAGCTTCACGGACTCGGCCTTCAGGGCCTCGTCCTCCCCCGGCTGCGGGTCGATGGCGTCGATCTCCGCCAGCGCGGCTTCAAGGGACTCGGCCTCGCGGAGACGCTCGCGCTCCGCGCTGCGCAGCGAGTCCAGCTCTGCCTGGCTGGATTTCCAGGAGCTGTAGAGGTCCTGGAATGAGGCGAGCGTGGACGCCAGCCCATCCCCCGCGAACTTGTCGAGGGCCTCACGCTGGGCCGCGGCGCCTTTGAGCCGGATCTGGTCCGTCTGCCCGTGCACCACCACCAGCGACTCGCCGATTTCGGCCAGCACTCCCACGGGGGCAGCCCGCCCGCCGAGGAACGCCCGGCTGCGTCCGTCGGCACCCAGGCGCCGGGACAGCAGCAGTTCCGCGCCGCCGTCGAACTCTTCAACCTCGGCACCGGCGTCCCTGGCGCGTTCCAGCGCGAGGTGCCCGGACTGAAGCTGCACCACCGCTTCGGCGGAGGCGCTCTTGGCGCCGCTGCGCACTGCGCCGGCGTCCGACCGGGCTCCCAGCAGCAGCCCAACGGCGGTGACCACCATGGTCTTGCCGGCACCGGTCTCGCCGGTGACCACGCTGAGCCCGGGGCCCAGCGGCAGCGTGGCGTCGGTGATGACGCCGAGATCTCGGATTCTCAGTTCTTCAAGCATGGTTCACTTTTCAGTCGGAGGATCGGATTCTGAACCGGGTTCGTATGGCCGGAGGCCCGAGGGCGGCGCCATGGTCCGGGGTGTGCGGACGATCGGGACGGGCCCCGTGTGTATCTGCTCGGACTGCGGCACGGGGCCGCGCCAGCCATGGATGGGGAGCTCGAACTTGCGGACCAGCCGCGCCGAGAACGGGGTCTGGTGCGTGCGGGCCAGGCGAACGGGCGTGGCGGACCGGGTGACCTCCACGCGGGCACCGGGCGGCAGGTCCACGGAGCGCCTGCCGTCACACCACAGCACGCCCAGGGCGTCCGTCCGGTTGAGGACTTCGACGGCCAGCCGGGACCGCGGCGAGACCACCAGCGGTTTGGCGAAGAGGGCATGCGCGCTGATGGGCACAATCAGGAGGGCCTCAACCTCCGGCCACACCACCGGGCCGCCGGCAGAGAACGCGTAGGCGGTGGATCCCGTGGGCGTCGCGAGCACCACGCCATCGCAGCCAAAGGAGGTCAGCGGGCGCTCGTCCACTTCCGTGACCAGTTCGAGCATGCGCTCCCGGTCGCCTTTTTCGATGGCGGCCTCGTTCAGGGCCCACGTGTGCCAGATCTTCTGGCCGCGGACCCAGACCTGGACGTCGATGGTCATGCGCTCCTCCACCGTGTATTCACGGCTGGCGATCCACTCGACTGTCTGGGCGAGGTCCGCACGCTCGCTCTCGGCGAGGAAACCGACGTGGCCGAGGTTGACGCCCAGCAGCGGCACATCCTCTTCACGGACCAGTTCGGCCGCCCTGAGAATGGTCCCGTCGCCGCCCAGCACCATGACCAGTTCGACGTCGGGAAGCTGGATATGGTCGTGGAGGATTTCGACTGGCTGCTCCATCTGCCCGAAGAAGCCCTCCATGTCGCTCAGCTCGGACTTCTGCATGACGGGGATGATGCCGGAGGCGTGGAGCTGGGCGCACGCCTCCCAGGCCGCCTTTAGGGATTCCTCGCGGCCGGTGTGGGCAAGTACCAGTACACGCCTGCTCATCGCGTTCCGCTCTCTAGTGGTTCGGCCAGATCTTTCCCAGCAACGCAGCCACGGCTGCGTCCCGCTCTTCGATCTTAGGCAAGTCTTCGGACATTCTTTGCGTTATCCACAGGAAGTATTCGACATTTCCGTCCTGGCCCGGCAAGGGGCTGGTGGCCAGCCCCCGCAGTTCCAGTCCGGCGTCGAGCGCCGCCCCCGCCACTTTACCGACAGCCAGCCGCCGTTCGCGTTCCGAGGTGACCACTCCCGTGCGGGCGAGCCGCTCCTTGCCGATCTCGAACTGTGGCTTGACCATGAGGACCAGGTCGCCGCCCGGGGCGGTGCACGCTGCCAGCGGGGCCAGCACCAGCGTCAGCGAAATGAAGGACAGGTCAGCGACCGTGACCTCGGCCGGGCCGCCGATCTGGCCGGGCTCCATGTAGCGGACGTTCATCCCCTCATGCACACTGACGCGCGGATCGCTGCGGAGCTGCGGCACCAGCTGGCCGTGCCCGACGTCGACCGCCACCACGTGCGCGGCGCCCCGCCGGAGCAGGACGTCAGTAAAACCACCCGTGGAGGCGCCGGCGTCAAGGCACCGTTTGCCTTCGACGGCGACGGCGGGGAACGCGTCGAGCGCTCCGGCCAGCTTGTGGCCGGCCCGGCTGACGTACGCGTCCGCCGCATCTTCGGCAACGCTCAGTTCCCGGTCAGCGCCCACCTGGAGCGACGCTTTGGCCAGGACATCGCCGCCGGAAGTCACCTTGCCCTCGGCGATGAGCCGGGCGGCATGCGTGCGGGAGCGCGCCAGTCCCCTGCTGACGAGCAGTTGGTCGAGTCTGGGCATGGTCAGGCAGCACCCGGGCCGGGACGCGGCGCACCGTGCTGCTGCTGACCGTGCTGCGGCTGACTGTGCGGTGGCTCTTGGTTCAGGGCTTCAAGCAGGGCGTCATGCATGCCGGCATAGGCGGCCTGGTGCTCCGAAACCGGCAGCCCGGGAACGTCGCGGACCCGTTCCAGGATGGCAAGCACCGCGGGATCGGCGGCTGCGGCATCCGAGGAACCGCTGCCGGACACCGCCAACTCCGGCCAGACAGTGTCTGAAACTGCAGTGTCTGAAGCTGCAGCGTCCACAGCTGCAGCGTCCACAGCTGCAGCGTCCGACTCGTCGTTACTCAACTCGGGCATGGCACCAGTCTATTAATCCAGCCATTTGAGTTCGGGAGCCGTGGGGCTGTCGGCCTCGGGCCTGGCCGTCCACCATGCCGCGCACGCCGCACGCCACGAATCGAGATTGTCCTTGGCACCGGTGATGCGGATGGCATCGCCTTCCACGGTTGCCGTGGCGTTCCCGCAACGGAACGTCCCGCCGTCGTTATCAATCTCCGGATACGGCTCATACAGGCCGGTCAGGTCATGGATGATGTAGCGGGGCCGCTCGTCCGTCTTGGCGGCCAGCATGGTTTCCAGGGTGTCGATGCCGGTCAGCACGGCCACAGTGGCAAAGCCGGCCCGGTTGCCGCCCAGGATGTCGGTGTCGAGGCGGTCGCCCACCACCAGCGGACGGTCGGACGAGAGCCGCTTGGCCGCGGCGTGGAACAGCGGAGCTTCCGGTTTGCCGGCGACGAGGGGTTGCCGGCCGGTCGCTGCCGCCACTGCGGCGACCAGGGATCCGTTGCCGGGCGCGGTTCCCCGGGACTGCGGAAGAGTCATGTCGGTGTTCGTCGCAACCCACTGCACGTCGCCGTCAGCCAGGACGAACGACGCTTCGGCGAGTTCCTTCCAGCCGATCGCCGGGTTGAAGCCCTGCACGACCGCCACCGGCTTCTCCTCGGCGCTGTGCACCGGCTTCAGGCCAACAAGCTCAACCTCGTGGGCCAGTGCCGGGCTGCCCGTAATCAGCACGGCGGCGCCTGCGGGAAGCAGGGACGCCAGCAGGTCAGCCCCAGCCTGGGAGGAGCTCACCACCTGGTGGTCCTCGGCGGGGGCACCAAGCTCGCGCAGGTGGGCAGCGACCTGTGCCGGGGTACGGGAGGCGTTATTGGTGACGTAACCGAGGCCGACGCCGATCCCGGCCAGCCGCTGCAGGGAATCGACAGCGCCAGGGATGGCGTGCGGACCTCTGTAGACAACACCGTCCAAGTCAGCAAGCAGGGCATCGAACCGCGAAATCAGTTGTTCATCGTTCATGGCGGACTAGTCCTCCGAGCCGTTCTGGCGCCCGTCAGCGTCCTGGTGTTCGGTGTGTTCATCGTCCTCGTCAGGTTCTGCGGAATACTCGTCAGACTCTGCATCGTCGGATTCGAAGTAGTCCGCTTCCGCGTCATCTATGTTTTCCTCCGCCGCGTCCACCGAGGGACGCTGTGCAGCAGCTTCCTCACCGGCGCTGACAGCGGTGGCGGCCTCGTTGCCGGAAGACTCCGTGCCGGCCTGCGCGGCCGTGCCTGCGGCCTGCGCAATCCGCTTCCGGCGTTCGGCTTCTTCGCGGGCTTCCTCTTCCTCATCCCAGCCGAGGTCGATGATGTCCGGTTCCTCGGCCATGCCCTGCCCCAGGGCTTCTTCCGCCACGACGGCCTGCCGCTGCCACTTTCCAGCCTCGTCTTCGCGGCCGACGGCGGTCAGCGCGTCAGCATAGGCGCGGAACAGGCGCGGGCTGTAAGAAAAGGCGCGGTTGATGTCCAGCTGAGGGATCTCCAGCTCCGCGACGGCGGCGTCCAGCTGGCCAAGGTCCGCGCGGGCACCGGAGGCGACAATTGCCAGCTCCACCTTGCCGGGGGCGTCGAGGTCCTGGGCCTCCTCGGAACGGACGACGTCAAGGGCGCGGTCGGGACGGCCGAGGCCGCGTTCGCAGTCGGCCATCACGGGCAGGTGGACGTTTGAACCGCTGATCCGCCGGTAGGTGCGGAATTCGCGCAGGGCTTCGCCGTAGTGTCCGGCTGCGTACGCCGTGAGACCGACAGCCTCACGCACGGCGGCCAGGCGGCCGCCCCGGCGGCTGGCGGCGAGGGCGTGCTGGAAAGCCAGTTCGGGCTCTTCGTCGAGGAGCCGTCCGGCCATCACCAGGTGGCGGGCCACCCATTCTGCACTCTTCGATTCCAGAGTCTTGATCTGGTGCTGCGTGGCGCGGTCGAGTTCCTTGCCCGTGACGTCCTCGTCGATCTCGGGCGAACGCTCGCGGTCCGGACGGTTGGCGCTACGGAGGTCGCGGGCGTTGGGAACCCGGGCGGGGCGGTCCTCTGCCCTGTCACGGCCGTACTGGCGGGGACCGGAGTCGCCGCGGTCAAAGCCCCGGAGTGCACGGTCCTCACGGGGGCCACGGTCCTGCCAGCCGGCGCGGTCCTGACGACCAGCACGTTCCTCGCGCGGTCCTCGGTCCTGTCGATCTGCACGGTCCTGTCGATCTGCACGGTCGCCGAAGGGGCGGCGGTTTTCTCCGCCACCAAAGCTGCGGCGGTCGCCGTCGCCCTCACGACGCGGACGGTCACCAAACGGCTTGCGGTCACGATCACCAAACGGCCGGCGCTCACCACCACCTTCAAAGCCGCGGCGATCACCGCCCCCAAAACCGCGCCGGTCGCCGTCGCCATCACGGCGCGGACGATCACCAAACGGCTTACGGTCACGATCACCAAACGGCTTACGCTCGCCGCCACCAAAGCCGCGCCGGTCACCCTCGCCCTCACGGCGCGGACGATCACCAAACGGCTTACGGTCACGGTCACCAAAGCTGCGCCGGTCGCCGTCGCCCTCACGACGGGGACGGTCACCAAACGGCTTACGGTCACGATCACCAAACGATTTACGCTCGCCGCCACCGAAACCGCGGCGATCACCCTCGCCCTCACGACGCGGACCGTCGCCATACGGCTTACGGTCACGGTCACCGCCGAAACCACGGCCATCACGGGCGCGGAAGCCCCGCGGATCGCCGCCGGAGTTATTGGTCCCCCTAAACGGGCCCCCCTGCCGTCCCCGGTTGCTTCCCGAGTTGCCCCCGTCGTTTCCGCCGCGGTAACCGCCGCCCTTGTGCTCAGCCATGGTGGATTCCTCCTGTAGTGAGCCGACCACTGGCGCGATGTGCAGCCGCTCTTATCCGTGTTTGGTTGTCTTGCGCGACCCGTGATGAAGCATCCGGTGTCCGCATATCTCTAGCAATTCTAGGTGAGAGCCGGCGCCAGCTACCAACGGCGAAGGCCTTCCACGGGCCGGCGTGTGCATCCTCACAGACCGCAGGCCGCTCCACCTGCTGCGGCCCGGGGCGGCTATTCGCGTCTGACCGGCGCGGGCAGGTACCGGCCACCCCACAGGGAAAATCCAAGGAGGCGTGGCAAAACTGGCCCCGACAGCATCGCCTAGGGGGAACCATGAATAAATCACGGACGAAGCCGGTGGCCGCTGCTGCCACAATCCTTGCCTGCGGGCTGCTGGCACTACTCGTTGCCTACTCGACCGAGGCAGGCCAGGAAGCAGCACTCCTGGACCGGACCGGCGCAGCGGTCATCTGGGGGCTGCCGGTTGCCAAACTTGTGTTCAATGCTGCGGCCGCGGGCACGCTCGGGCCGCTGGTCCTTGCCCTTGTTGCCCTGCCTCCAAACGGACAGGCGTATGCGAAATCCCTAAGCCTTGCCGGAATTTCTGCAGTGCTTTGGACGGTGGCGGCCGCCGTTAACAGTGTTCTGACGTTTCACTCGCTGGCCAACCTGCCCCTGTTCTCCGATGGTTCAGGGGCCATCTTCATTAGCTACCTGACGGACGTCGACGCAGGCAGGCGAAGCGCCCTGACCGTCCTGATTACCGCCATCGTGGCGCTTCTCTGCTTCGGCGTCCAAAGCCAGCGGGCGGTGGTCCTGACTGCGGTACTTGGCTCCACAGCCCTGTTTCCCCTGGCCCTGAACTCCCATGCTGCCGGCGGCGGCGGCCACGCCGACAGCACGGTTTCCGTGGTGATGCACATGGCCGCCGCCGCCGTCTGGGTCGGCGGACTGGCTGCCCTCGTCCTCCTGCGGCGGTTCCTCGGCGCCGACCTGTCCACCGCGGTGCGGCGCTACTCGACGTTGGCACTGCTGTCCTTCGTTGCCCTGGCTGTTTCAGGCGCAGCGGCTGCGTGGGCAGGGGTCGGCACTGTGGAAGGACTGGCGAGCCCGTACGGCTTCATATTGGTAGCTAAAACCGTTGCCCTCGTGGGCCTCGGCGCCTGCGGAGCACTGCACAGGAGGTGGGTCCTTGGAAGGCTGGAGGCTGCGCCCGGCAAGGGACCGGCTCTCTTCATTGCCCTGGCCGTCACCGAGCTCGCCGTCATGGCTGCCGCGTCAGGAATGGCTGCGGCGCTAGCGCGCACCCGGCCGCCAAGCGTTGTGCAGGGAGCACCAGCTCCGGAAACCGTGCGGGTGCCGGGCTTCCTTGATGTGTTCAGCAACTGGAAGCCGGACCCCCTCTGGATAGTTGCGTGCGGCCTCGCGGTCATCCTGTATGTCGCCGCCATTCGGCGGGTGCGGCTGCAGGGCGGGCACTGGCCTCTCCACCGCACAGCGACGTGGGGGGTGGGAATCACGCTCCTGTTCCTGGTGACGAACGGAGGAATCCGGGTTTACCAGGAGTACTTGATCAGCACACACGTCCTGACACAGATGCTCCTCATGGCAGTCGTTCCGCTCCTGCTGGTTTCGGGTGCACCGCTCACCCTGGCCAGGCTCGCCGTGCGCCCGAGGCCTGACGGGACGGTCGGGGCGGCCGTGGTACTTGATCTGGCGCTTCGTCCGGTCAGGGCCGCTTCGTCGGCGCCGTACGTTCCGGCCGCCGTGCTGGCGGCAGTGCTTGCGGTGCTGTACTACACGCCTTTGTTGGAATATTCATCGCGCACGCAGTTCGGCTATCAGGCGATGGCGCTGCTGGCCCTGTTCTCCGGCTGCCTGTTCTTCGCGTCCCTTGCCCACAGTCCTGGCGGCACGCCTGCCGCCTCCCTGGCCACGCAACTGGTCACCCTGGCTGCAGTGGCCGGACTCTATGCAATGCATGGCTGGGCCCTCGCCCAACAGGCGGACCAACTGCCGGACTCCCGGCGGGAAGCATGGGTGGTCACTGCGAGCCAGCCCTGGGACCAGCCGGTTCTGGCAGTTGTGGAGCCCGCCGGCGCTGCCATGTGGATGGTGGCGGGCTGCTCCCTGTGCGCAGCCGCGGTGGTACTGCTTCGGCGGGTTGGTCAGCGCCCCTCCGGGAGCCCCGGGAAACACCGGGATTCGGCGCCTGCCCAAGACCTTGTCATGTCCCCGGAAAACTGACTACTCGGGGCCACCCAAGAAGGTCGGCTTGGCCCCTATCTCTTTTCAAGGTTTCCGCAGGGTAGGTAGTACACCCTTCAACTAAAGCATTTGGATTTATCAAAGACTTGGGGAGGTTCGGCCGTGTCAGTATCACGCCGTCAGGCATTGCAAATAGGTGGAGTCGGAATCATCGGCGCCTTCGGGTTGGCTGTCCCGTTGACTTCGGTCAACGCAAAGTCGGCCAGTCTGCTGGCGTCCCGCAACATGCCGAGGCCCTACCAGCGGACCCTTCCCATTCCGGAGGTGCTCAAGCCCAAGAGCACGACGGTGGACCCGGACGGCCACAAGCGGCACCTGTACCAGATCGAACAGAGGGCAGCCTTGGCGAATATCGTGCCGGGCCTCAGCACTCCCATCCTCGGCTACAACGGAACGTTTCCGGGGCCCACCATCAAGGTGAACAAGGACGAACGCATCACCCTGGAAATGGACAATGTGCTGCCTATGTTCCACCCGCAGTGGGGGTACCGGCTGGACACCTCTACCCACTTGCACGGATCAGCGTCCCTGCCGCAGTACGACGGCTACGCCAACGACCTCACCGGGCTGGGCTACTGCAAGGACTACCAATACCCCAACTTCCAGCCGGCACGAACGCTGTGGTACCACGACCACGCCGTGCACAACACCGCCCAGAGCGTCTACTCCGGCCTGGCCGGCCAGTACCACCTGCATGACGAGGTGGAAGGCAACATACTTCCACAGGGCAAGTTCGACGTGCCGCTGACGATTTCAGACGCCATGTTCGCGGCCAACGGCCAGCTCGGGTACAACGACAACACCCATTCAGGCCTGTGGGGCGACGTCATCCTGGTCAACGGGGCACCATGGCCGGTGATGAAGGTCCAGCGCAGGATCTACCGCTTCCGCATCCTCAATGCCTCCATCGCGCGCTCGTACCGTTTCTCCCTCAGCACGGGAGATCCGGTGACCATGGTCGCGACGGACGGAGGCCTGATGCCGACGGCGCAGCAGGTCACGTCCTGGCGGCAGGCCGGCGCGGAACGCTATGAGATTCTCATCGACTTCTCGAAGTACCCCGTCGGCAAGCGTGTGGAGCTCCGCAACCTGTCCAACAAAAACAACGTGGACTACGACTACACAGGCCGGATCATGGCCTTTGATGTGACCAGCGAACCAGTGGACACATCCGGCCCAGGCGCCCGCGTACTGCCGACGCTGCTCGCCGCCAGCGGTACGATGAGCCTGAAAACGTCCCAGTCCGTGAAGACCCGGCACATGCGCGTGAAGCGCGATCTCGAGACCTGGACCATCGGCGGCATGACGTGGGACGAAGTTGTGAAGAGCGGCTACCGGAAGGTCCTCGCTGATCCGGACCTCAATGACGTGGAAATCTGGGAGATCGAAAACAGCTCCGGCGGCTGGTTCCACCCGGTCCACATCCACCTCGTGGACTTCCAGATCCTCAGCCGCAACGGGAGGGCGCCCTTCCCCTACGAACGCGGACCCAAGGACGTGGTCTACGTGGGCGAAGGCGAGACGGTCCGGTTGCTCATGAAGTTCGAGCACCACCGGGGCCGGTACATGATCCACTGCCACAACCTGCCACACGAGGACCATGACATGATGGCCCAGTTCAGCGTTGGCATAGACACCAACGAGGACGACCCCAACCACCCGATTGATGCTGTCCGCCCGCACCTGATTGGCGAGACACCGGCTTCTGGCGGGACCACCCAGCCGACCGAGACGGCCAGCCCCGAAGCCACGGAGAGTGCAGCACCTATTCAGTCCGCTGCCCCGGTGACCACGGAGACGGCTGCGCCCGTAACTACGGTGCCCACCCAGTCAGCAGCACCGGTGACCACACAGCCGGCAACCCAAACGGACGTTGTCACCATCACTACGGCGAGGCACCGGTTGAGGAAGGACATCACTTTCGCGGGAACGTGCAAGTACTCGGGCACAGCAACGGGCGGAACGGTGACACTGTACGACGTCACTCCGGGCCGGGCGGCTACCCGCATCGGCGCCACGACTATCAACTCCTTGGGCAACTGGACCTGGACAACCAAACCCGGCCCCTCAGTGCAAGTCAAGGTGGTGAGGGCGGACTCAAGCCGCGGCGGTACGGCGACCGCCACAGTCCGCACCAGCTAAGTCCTTAAATGCGGGAGAGCCCCGACCAATTGCTTGGTTGGGGCTCTCGACCGTTTTTTCTCAAATGAGTGTCCGGCGGTGACCTACTCTCCCACACCCTCCCGGGTGCAGTACCATCGGCGCTGTGGGTCTTAGCTTCCGGGTTCGGAATGGGACCGGGCG
>NZ_JBHUSB010000015.1:56401-129852 GCF_042673905.1 Arthrobacter sp. NPDC057009 | reverse complement strand
GGGGGGGGGTGGGGGGGGGGGGGGGTGGGCGGCCGCCCCCCCCCCCCCCCGGGGGCGCCGGCGGCCTCCTTTCTACGCCGCATGGTGCCACCCACGAAGACGCTTGGGCTTTAGGCTGCCGTCGGAAGCGTTATGTAGCTGCCCTCGGCGAGGCTGGCGGCAACAGCGGGAGCGCCAGCTACGGTGACATAGCTGCCACGGGTGACGGGAGGCATGTGCCGGATGGCGGGGACGGTGACGTAGGTGCCTTCAACACCGGCCGCGGCGCTGCCGACGGGCAGAGTTACGTAGCTGCCGCCGCGCAGTGCGGTGCCGACGACAGTGATGCCGGGAGCGGTCTCAGGGGCGGGTTCGGTCGTTGCGGGGCGTTCGGCCAGCAAAGTCATGGGTTCTCCTCGGGGTTCAGGATAAGGGCCAGTTTCGGGTTCCAGTGCCGCTCAAGCAGAAGAGCGTTGCGGGGTGTCGCTTGCCCTGCCGGCCCGGGGATGTTCACCGGTGCGGTACTCGAGGGCTACTCTGGCCTACATCCAAGTTTAATGTCTTATTGATAGCTACTCAAAATAACGTGGGGAGACTCACGCTGCAGTGGCAGCGCGTCGACGAGCTTGTCGCGGTCGGAGAAGCGAAAGCCTTGCTGGGCTGCCTGGATAATTGAGCTCGGTTCTTCCGCAAGGAGCCGTCCGGCCAGCTGCACTGGTTTTGACACAAGTCATCCTGGCCTCCCCCCAGCCCCCGCGATAAAGAAGCAGCCCCTGCACAGGGAACATGACGAAGCCCCGGTACGTTCGAACGTGCCGGCTCGACGGCGATGCTTACAAAACGCTGTTAATTCCCTGTGATCGCTGGACTTCAACAGGGGTAGGCCTGCATGCTTTATCCTGCATGCTGAGGCAAGATCGTAGTTGCTGAGTTGCTTGATCCGGGACCGTATGGTCCCAGTATGAGTCCTTGGCAGTGCTCTTGGGGGGTGGCGGTGCTATTGGCCGAACTTTTATCCCTGCCACGAAGCCCGAGGTGACGCAATTGTCTATCTCCGTCCACCCTCCAGATTTGATCTCGGCGTCGGGCAAAGCGTCCGTAAGCATTGTGATGCCCACCCCGAACAAGGAACAACGCATCCCCGGGCTCTTGTGCCCCGTGTCCTTGTGTGTGGATGAGGTGGTCATTCTTGACCGCCGCTCCACGGACGATACAGTTCGTGTTGCCAGGGCAGTGCGTGGTTATGTGGGCCGGGTTCCTGCTCGATAGCGGCCGCGCCACGTTCAGGAAGATCGTGCGTCCGGCTGCGGAAGGTCGCTCTCTTGCGGGCAACACACTTTGGCTTACCGCCGCCAGAGTCACGCCCATGGCCACCGGCTTTCTGTTCTGGTTCCTGGCCGCACTCACATTGGCGCCCAAAGACCTAGGTCTCGGGTCGGCGGTCGTAGCAGCGGCGCTGCTGACAGTACAGGCAGGAATGCTCGGGGTCGGCCCGGCAACGCTAACCCTTCTGCCCTCGCAAGACGACGCCGGGCGCCGTCGGCTCATGGCTACATCCTTGGCCACGGTAGGGCTTTCGTCGCTTGCAGTCGCCACCGCACTGCTTTTGATTACCCTGGGCCTCGGGCCTGGCGTCGGCCAGGCTTGGAATGACGCTGCGGTAACCGCGGGGTTCCTGGCCGCCGCTTTATTCGCCTCCACCGCTTATCAGCTTGACCATATCAACGTCGCCCAGTCCCGGGCCGACTTGGCGTTGGTGCGCAGCCTGCTGCAAGGGCTCACCCAGTTAGCGGTTCTGCTCTTTTGCCTGGCCAGCGGCTACCGCACGGTCATGCCGGTGATCGGCGCCGTCGCTGCCGGAGCAGTAGGCAGCGTAATTCTCGGAATGCACCAACTGCACCGGGCGGGCATTGGTCCTCGATGGAAAGAAGGGGTCAGGCTTTCGGAAGCAACGAAATTATTGGGCCCGGCACTTCGGAACTACCCCCTCATGCTCGCAGACAGGGCTCCCGGCTACCTTCTACCTCTCATTGTCGCCGCAACAATGAGCGCCTCGGCGACAGCGGCTTGGTACGTGGTCTGGATGATGGCATCGGCGGTCTTTTTCGTGCCGCAATCGGCCGGTTACTCGCTCCAAGCGAAACTCGCAGCCCCCGGCTCCGAACTGGCGCTGGCGGGACGGGCATTGAAAATCAGCCTCCTACTCACCCTTGTTTCCGGGGGAGTTTTGCTGGGAGCGGGCCCCATCTTCTTGAATGTTCTCGGTCCGCAGT
This sequence comes from Arthrobacter sp. NPDC057009, assembly GCF_042673905.1. Classification (NCBI taxonomy): domain Bacteria; kingdom Bacillati; phylum Actinomycetota; class Actinomycetes; order Micrococcales; family Micrococcaceae; genus Arthrobacter; species Arthrobacter sp. NPDC057009. Next base: position 127,600 of record NZ_JBHUSB010000015.1, on the reverse strand, counting down.
ATGCACCGCACTGGATTCTATTGCCGCTACTCGTTCCGGCCCTGATCCTAAGCTGCACAACCCAGATTTATTATGGTATTTGCCGGGCTTACGCCCGCTTCGCTGAGTCAACGGCCGTCGCGGTCCTGGCGGCCGTCGTCGCGGTAATGCCGGGCACGGCCGTAGCCCAAGCCTATGGGCTACCTGGCATATCAGCGCTGTGGCTCTTTGCCCAGTTATCGGCTGCTGTCATCGCAGCCACGCGATTGAAGAATTTGGCCCGCGGGCCAGGAGGCTAGCACCCGAACGCTGTACGGAAACGCCTATCCGAATACTTCCAACCGGGCTCGGTCCGGCCTAGCGTGGGAGTAAGTGCGGCGATATCAGCGCGGCAGACTTCCGCAGATTGATGTCGCCGGCGGCCACACCGACTATGAGGTCAAAGCCGTCGTCGATCGTGAAGTCATGACGGTAACCATTAATCCACAACAGCAACCCCGTAAGCGTCCAGGCAGTACGTTTGTTGCCGTCAACCAGAGGGTCGAACCGCGCCACCGATTCGAGCAACGCAGCCGCCTTCATCGAAAAATCGGGATAGGCTTCGGCGCCCATCACGGCCGTCCCGGGCCGCGCCAGAGCCGTGCCGAGCAGTCCGACGTCCCGGATGTGAAAGCCGTACCGGTCAACAACCTGCAGAGCATCCTCAATATCGAGGTACGCTGTCACGCGTCTTCAAGACGGGTAAGCAATTCAGCGTCATGGCTCATCACAAAATCCAGTCCTTCACTGATCTCACGACGGCGGGCGTGTCGCTGCAAAACCAATACAGCCCCGTGGAGCAGGAGCGCGGACTTGGAGGTGTGCTCCTCGGCTGCAAGCTGCTCAAGACGGCGATCAAGGTCTTCGGGAACGCGGAGATTCATGGCCATACTCAATGGCACCAATCTAGTACCAATCTGGTACCAGTCATCGAGCCCCGAGTGACGTCGACTGGGGACCCGCCCGCTTCAAAGGCTGCCGTCATCTTTTTCACGTGCGCCGTGAACGTTTCAGGGGTGTGCCGTCGGTGCAGCGCGAAAAGACGACCGTGGCTGTGACCGGCACGGAATATCAGCTCGGTCCCCAGCTGCGGGACGTGAGCTTTCAGCCGGCCCAGCCGATCCCCGGCGACACGATCCGCGCTACATTCCGGGCACAGGATCTGCAGGGCATCCGCAGCCACCATGTCTACACCAGCAGCTCCTCGCCAACTCGGCCTGCCCCTGGGCGAACTCTGGAAACTCGGTCCCCTCGCCCGGCAGGCTGCCGGGGAGCGGGACGCGCTCGTAGCATCAAACCGCTGAACATTACCGACGCCCCGGGATCGCCCACCAACACGACCACGATCACCTGAGAACAGCCAGTCCCCCAAGGCAGCTTCGGCTCTAAGCTCTTTCAAAGAGACTTCAACGCGTCGAAGGGACCAGTCATGGTAGATAGCACGGCTCATGAGACAGTCACCAAGGTGCACGCGGAGCACCAGGAGAAGTTTAGGGCTCATCATGAGCGGTTCGCCGCACAATCCTGGTACGACGTCGATCCCCGTCTGGCGCTGCTGCTGGCCCCGATCTTCAAAGGTGATCCGGACGCGACCATTGAGCTAACTGTGGTCGCGGACGGCACTGTCATCTCCGGATCCGTCGTATCCGAACAGGCATGGGCAAGACGGCAGCATGACCAGATCCGCCCCGGCAGTCCGGCCATCGCGGACGCCCTCGATGCCTTGGAGTCGGCCATGGACGAACAGCGGCAACCGGTAGCGGCAGAAACGAACGCCAACCCGCAGCTGAAAACCCAGGACCGGTACATCCATTTCCTGGGCCCGCTGCTGCTGTCCGGCGGAGACCATGTGCACCTACAGGCCACCAGGGTCGACCTCCGCAAAGTCTCCGCGTGGAGCATCGGTCGGGTGCCTGCGGACCAGGAGCTGTAGCGCTTCTCTGGTAAAGCCGACCGGGATCCGGTGGGTGGAAGACGATGGCCGCTGAGCAGGTAGCCTACAGCCGTGACCAGCCCACCGCCCCCTGCGCCGGCCCATACGATGACCGGGAAAGCGTTCCGGGCGTTTCACCTGGGCTCACTCTAGGAGAGCTGCTGTTCCACCGGAGCAGCTCCGGCCGACCCATGATCCACTGGACGACCCTCGCCATCCTCCTTCTCCTCGGCGCGGTGGGCCACAAGGAATTTTTCCTAAGTCACGCTGGCCGCACCGTGAACATCCATGAACAGGTGTGGAACGACAAACCGACTGTGCCCGAGGTGGGACTCGAACCGGGCGCTCCCCCTGATAATCAGCCACTCCCCCGAAAACATTCCCAATCCGAAGCAGTCCGAAGCCGGTACAACCGAATCCGAAGTCCAGGGTGTGCACATTGTGCACACCCTCTTTTTTGCCATTATGGACTCCCGTCCCCGTGCGTGTGCGCCGTTTTGAGGGCGAGGAGTAACGGAGACGGACGCGCGACGTCGATGCGCCTGATGTCCCGAGAGACCTAGGCCCCACGCACGACCAAGCCCATACATTACTGTCCGCGGCAAGCCGGTACCAGGATTCAATGACGTCATTGCGTTGCGGCCTCCTTCGAAGTTCTCATGGGCGGACAGCACAGAAAATGCATGACCGAACCCGTTCTATCGAACCACCGGAGCGCCACAAAGCACGGTGCCCTCCAAGGTGACGGAATCACCATTATCGGCGTTCGGAAATCAAACCCATCTCCTGCTGTTCCGATACTGAATACCGCAGGAATTAGAACCTGGTTTGCTCACGACTTAGGAAGCCTGCCAGCTAATGCCGACAGGCTTCCTATGGGTGGAAAACACCTGAGCAGGCATACGCACAACCTGACGGTCAGTAGCGAATATCCTGTTGCGGATTGCCCTCATTGAGCCTGTAGAGGGTTCTGCCGATTACTCGTGTTTCTGGCTTTCTTAGGCCACAGGAACGTCTAACGGCAAGTCTGCCGCGTCCTGAAGGGCGCCGGTGGAGATGATTCGCCCGTCCTTGATGACGGTACGCGTCTTGCTTTCGTCCCAAAGGATCGAAGGTTCATGGAAGGGGTTCCCGTCCAGGATCACTAGGTCTGCGCACGACCCTCCGGTGATGCGTCCAAGATCATTACGCCGGAGCAGGGTGGCGTTGGTTGATGTTGCCGACCGGAGTGCGCCGTACACGCCAAGCGCTTCGCACTGCAGTCGGAGGCCGGCCAGTTGCTCATCCTCCAGTTCACCCATGAGGTCTGTCCCGAATCCAATCCGGACCCCGGCGTCTCGGGCCAGTGCCACGGCCTTCTTTCCCGCCGCTAGAACTTCACGGTTCTTGGCCGCTCCCACTTCGGTGAGGCCAACTTCCCTGCCGCGCCGCTCCATGGCTTCGTAGGTCACCAGGGTGGGGACGAGATAGACGTCATTCTCAGCCATCAGCTGGGCGGTTTCGACGTCCAGCAGGTTGCCGTGTTCGATGCAGCGAACCCCGTTAAGCACTGAATGGCGGATGGCCTCGGGCGAATATGCGTGAGCTGTGGCGTAGCTCCCCCGGCGGGAAGCTTCCTCAGTTACGACACGGATTTCCGCCGCACTGTACTGCGGAAGGCGAATGGGATCCACCGGTGAAACAACCCCTCCAGAGGTCATTAGCTTGATGGCGGAGGCGCCTGTGCGGAACCGGTGACGCACGGCCCGCCGCAGGTCCTCGACGCCGTCCACGACTTCGCACATGTGCCCGCCGTGGAAGCATCCTCCCTGGTTCGCGGACCGGATATCGCCGTGGCCGCCTGTCTGGCTTAGCGCGGGGCCGGTGAAGAAGTAGCGCGGGCCGGGGTACAGGCCCTCATCCAGGGCGTTGGCGAGGCCAATGTCACCACCGGCTACGTCACGAACCGCGGTGAAGCCGCGGAGCAGGGTAGCCTCGAGGCGCCTTGCTCCGGCAAGAGCGGAATAGCTCAGCGGCCCGGTTTCGTTCCTGGAGGATGTCAGGCTGATCGCATAAGCATGAAAATGTGCATCGATGAGTCCTGGGATCACGGTTCGGCCGCCGGCGTCAAGGACGGTGTCGGTCTCTTCCGCCTCCCGCCCGACGGCGGTGATACGGCCATCGCGGATGCTGATGGAGCCTTCAATCAGGTCAGGTGATTCACCGTCGAAGATTAGGGCGTTTCGTATTGTCAGGCTTCCCGGAGTTGTCACGTGGGGATCCTTCCTATTGGCCTCACGGGCGGGCTCCAGTGGTGCCCGCCCGTGAAGGGATTAGGTGGCGGCGGTTAGGGCTTGTTCGAGCAGGTGGACGGACCGCTGTGCGATGTCCACGGCCGCGTCCACCGATTTCTGGTCGTAGCTGCCTTCAGGGGCGAGGAAGTTCATGGATCCGATGGTCTGGCCGTTGCTCACGACCGGTACGTTGACGATGGCCCCGCAGCCCAATGACTCGATTATTGCCGAATCAAAGAAGAATGCGCGGACCGCTTCCTTATCCGCCCCCAGGAACGGCTGCTGTCCATTGAGCACCTGCTCCAGCCATACCGGGTTCGTGTCCCCGGCGAGGGTCTTCTTCCCGCCCAGTGGATAGACATCGGGATGGGTGGTGTAGACACGGGCCATGCTGGTGCCATTATCGGCAATGACGGAGGCGGTGAAGAGCCTGACACCGACTGCTTCCCGGGTGTGGGCGTACACGTCGTCGAAGGATTCAAATTGGGAACTCATGGGGTCCTTTTTTCTTGATGGAGCCGATCTGTTGGTGGTGTCTAGTAGCCGTAGTGCGTCTTGGCGAAGTCCTCGGTGATGAAACCGTTGACGATGTCATAGGTGATGTCTTCGCGGGAGCGCTTGGAGACTTCTCCGAAGCCGCCGCCTCCTCCCACGGCGAGGCGGACGATGTCGCCGGCCTTGACCTTGTGGGCGTTCGCCTTCAGGGTGCGGACCTCATCAGCGCGGCCGGGGTTGATCACCACTTCCGGGCCTTGGGCGTCTGATCCGCCGAAGAGACCCCAGGCGGGGGTCTTTGACCGTTCGAACCAGAGCCCGACCACGCAGTCGGCCAGGAATTCGTATTCGCGTACCACGCCGTTGCCGCCGCGGTATTGCCCGGGGCCTCCGGAGTTGGGGCGGATGGAGTACTCGTTGATCCGGAACGGGTAGCGGGTCTCCAGCATCTCGATGGGGAGGTCCTTGAGGGAGCCGTTGACGTTGTTGATCATGGCTGATTCACCATCGGTGCCCTGCCAGGCACCCCAGCCGCCCAGGGTGGCTTCCATGGTGACGAAGTTCCGGCCGAAGCGGGCGTCGAAACCGGCTGCGGTGATGATCATTGAGTCACCGTGGCTGGCGCTGGCGACGCGTTCGGGCATGGCAGGGGCCATTGCCTTGGAGACGAGGTCGATCAGCAGCCCGAGGTGGGAGAAGTACCACTGGCAGGGGGCCGGCGTTACGGCGCCGAGCACTGAGCCGGACCGGACCTGGGTGGTCATGGGCCGGAAGGAGCCGCCGTTGGAGTTGGACTCCGGGCTGATGAGGAGTTTGTAGCCCACGCGCAGTGCCGAGACGGCCTGGGCGGCGCCGCAGTTGACCGGGCCTGTGGTCTGGTCCGCCGATCCGGTGACGTCGAAGTCAACGGTGTCGCCGGCTACGGTGATCCGCAGCTTGATCGGAATGGGAGTGTCCAGATTGATGCCGTCGTTGTCCAGGAAGCCCTCGGCTTCGTAGACCCCGTCCGGGATGTTGCGGACGGTAGCGCGCTCGATTTCCTCCGTTTGGCGGAAGATCTCATCCCGGGCGGCATCCAGCTGTTCCATCCCGTACCTGCCCACGAGCTCCTTCATACGGGTGGTCCCCATCCGGAGGGCCGCGATCATCGCGTGCATGTCACCGATGGTCTGGTAGGGGAAGCGCACGTTGGTCCGGATCAGGTCCACAACGGCGGTCTCGACTCCGGCTTGGACCAGCTTGACCGGCCCCATCCTGAAGCCTTCCTGGAAGATATCTGTCGAGTCCATCGAGCCGCCCACGTCTTTGGACCCCATGTCCATCCAGTGCGCACGGGTGGCGGCGAAGCCGACCACCGCGCCGTCGTCGAAGATCGGAGCAAAAAGGGTCACATCGTTCAGGTGGGTGCCGCCCAGGTATGAGTCATTGAGGATCCAAATGTCCCCTTCCTGCCACACCTCGCGGCCGTACATCTCCTCCACGGCGATGGAACAGGTTTCGAGGTTGCCGAGGAACAGCGGCAGGCCGGCAGACTGTCCGAGCACGCGGTGTTCGGTGTCCAGGAGGGCGACGACGCAGTCTCCGCCCTCGTAGAGGATGGGTGAGTAGGCGGAGCGGATCAGGGTGGCGTTCATGTCATCCGCGGCGCTGGTGAGCGCGTTGCGGATAATTTCCACGGTGACGGGATCCAGGGTTTTGACTGCTGCAATTGTCATTTTTGGTACCTCAGTTTCCTTCTACGTCTTCAAAGCGGATGACCAGGGAGCCGAACTCGTCGACCGTGACGTTGAACCCGGGGGGAACCACGGTGGTGGCGGTCTGCTCCACGATGATGGCGGGACCTTCGAATGTGTGGCCGGCGCCGAGGTCGTCCCGGCGGACGACAGTGGTGTCGTGCTCGACGTGGTCAAAGACCACCCGTCGGATTTCGTGCTTGAACTCCGGGCCCTTTGCAGTGGCGTGGCTGGGGGCTTCCAGCCGTCCCAGATCACCGACGGCCTGCATCCGCAGCGTGACGATCTCGATCGGGGCGCCGAGGTTGGAGTGGCCGTAGCGCTCGTGATACATCGCGGAAAAACGGCGAGCGAGATTGGCGATGAAGCCGGGAGATTCGGGTTCGTCAGCAGACGCCAGCGGAACGTTCAGGGAGAACTCCTGCGACTGATAACGGACATCCACGGATGCCCTCGTGGCGCGGCTTGCCCCCGGGACCCCTTCCGAGACCAGTGACGACAGGCCCTCGACTTCCAACGATCGCAGGATGCCGGCCATGTCTGCCACGTCGATGTCTTCGTCGAGGTAGAAGTAGGGTTCGGAAAAATCCTTGCGGATGTTGGTTTGCAGCATGCCCCAGGCGGAGAAGGCGCCGGGGAAGCGGGGAACGATCGTTTCCGGGATGCCAAGTTCCTTAGCGAGGAAGACTGCGTGCATGGGTCCGGCTCCGCCGAAGGCCACGAGGGAGAAGTCGCGGGGTTCGATGCCCCGGGAGATGGTGATGGTCCGGATGGCCTGGGCCATCTGCGAGTTGGCGACGTCGCAGATGCCTTCGGCCATGGCGACGGGGTCCAGGCCGAGCTGGTCACCGACTGTTTTCAGGGCTGTTATCGCGGCTTCACGGTCCAAGGCGACCTGTCCGCCGGCGAACCAGTCGGGGTCGACTCGGCCGAGCACCAGGTTGGCGTCGGTAACGGTGGGTTCCGTCCCGCCGCGGCCGTAGCAGGCCGGCCCGGGCGTTGCTCCTGCCGAGCGCGGTCCGACCCGCAGGCCCCCGGCTTCGAGCCAGGCGACGGAGCCGCCGCCGGCGCCGACGGTGTGGATGTTCACGACGCTCATGAGCATCGGCAGACCTTCAAGGTGGGCCTCCGTGGAGACGTCCGGCTTGCCATCGACCACCAGGGAAACGTCAAAGGATGTGCCGCCCATGTCCACACCGATGAGGTTGCGGTTTCCTGAGACGCCGGCCAGTTCGACATCGCCCATGGCACCGCCGACCGGACCGGAAAGCAGCGTCTGCAGCGGCCGCTGACGGGCGGACTCGGCGGTGAGCACGCCGCCGGAGGACTGCATGATGTGCAGGGGGGCTTCCACTCCCCTGCCGGCGAGTTTCTCTTCCAGGTCCAGGAGGTAGTTGCGTACCACCGGCCCCGTGTAGGCCTCCACGACGGCGGAGGACGTACGCTCGTATTCGCGCCATTCCTTGGCTGCTTCGTGCGAAAGGGAGACTGTGAACTCTTCCCCGAGTTCCTCGATCAGGATTTCTCGGGCCCTGAGTTCGTGTGAGGGGTTCTTGTAGCTGAACAGGAATGCAACGGCGACCGCGCCGTAGCCCTCTTCCACTGCGCGGCGTGCTGCCTGGCGGACTGCCACTTCGTCCAAGGGCACGAGTTCCTGGCCTTGACTGTCCAGTCTGCCACCGACACCGATGACGTCCTTGCGCTCGACCAGCGGGGCTGGCTTGCGGTACTGGGCGTTGTAAAGCTCAAGACGCGGGCCGCGGGCGATGTGATAGGTATCTTCGATGCCGGCCGTGGCCAGCAGCAGCACGGGCACTCCACGACGTTCGAGGAACGCGTTCAGGCCCTGCGTGGTCCCGTGGACCAGGAAATCGATGTCCGAGAGGTCATCAACGATCGATTCGAGCCCTGCGATGACCCCGGCACTCAGGTTCCCGGGCGTGGTGGACGCTTTGGTGGCCGCATAGGTTCCCGCGTCCTGGTCGTAGGCCACAATGTCGGTAAAGGTTCCGCCGATATCCATCGACACCCTGTAGTTCGGCATGTCTGTCTCCTCATGGTTTTGGAATGGGGGTTGGTGTGTGGGACCTCACGCTACATACGCCGCTCACCACGGTCGTGGGCATACTGCCCGATTTGGCTGGATCCGGACGGGCAGAATGCATAACAGCCTTCCCCGGCGCCAGATATGACGACGCCGTTAGGGCTGGCATCATGGGCGCGGGGTCACGGGATCTGTGCTTGCTCCCTTACCCAAGTACCAGCGAGGGGCGCTTCGGGTTGGCTGTAGTAGTTCGTGCCCTTCTGGACGCGTCACAGGAGTGCGGAAAACGAGCAGTGGCTGATGAACTGCAATTGGTGGTGCCGTTGGATGTTTTGGACGATCGCGGCGGTCGTCACGGCACGCGAGGAAAATCTGCCGCAGATCCTCAAGGAAAAAGGGCTGCGACCTGCCCAAACGCATGCAAGAGATCGGCAGAAGTGCTTTCCGCTGAAACAGGATATTCAGGAAAGTGCAAAGTGAACACGATCCGGCCGGTCCCGTTTGTAATGTGAGTCCCATCACTTGGCGGAGGAGCGGAGGAGCTGCTCCGAGGCGCATTAGGCACTCCGTTGATAGCGGACGGCTCCCTCGTGCACACAGATGCAAAACCTGTACTTCTTATCCTGTCCAAAAATATCGGAGGTCAAGACATGTCCAGTATCGACCCACTCATTTCAGGGCCAGCGCCCGGGACGGCGAGTCCACCTCGGTCCATGGCCGTCGGACATGCGTTCCGCGATATGCCTTTCGGGTCCATTCACTTCAAGATCGGGGCAGTCCTTTTCTTCGCGTTCGCGATCGAAGCCTGGGAGATGCTCATCCTCACTTACGTCGCCGGCGATCTGGCGACCAGCCTCCAGGTCAGTGCGACCCAGGTGGGGATAGCCATCTCGGCACTCTTCCTTGGCATGATCCCCGGATCTCTCCTGTGGGGCCCCATCTCCGACCGGATCGGCCGGAAAGCTACGTGCGCGTGGAGTTTCGCCGGTTACGGCGTCATCACACTCCTCAGCAGCTTCGCGCCCAACTTTGAGACCCTCGCCATAGCCCGCTTCCTCTCCGGGCTTGTGTTCTCCGGCGTCTTCACTGTGACCTTTCCGTACTTTGAAGAACTCCTCCCGGTCAAGGTCCGTGGAAAGGCCGCGGTCTATCTCGCTGCGGGATGGCCCATTGGCATCCTTGCCGCCCTCGGAACTACCGCCCTGATTGGAGGGCACGGATGGCGTTGGGTCATTGCTGTCAGCGCACTCGCCAGCCTATGGGGCATCGTTGTGTACAAGGTCGTTCCGGAATCCCCGTACTGGCTTGCGAGGCGGGGCCGGAACGAAGACGCGCACCATGTCCTCGAACGTCTGGGTGCACAAGGTATTTCCCGTAGCACCGTTCTCACGGTCTCGGTGGACAAGAGGCAGACCATTTGGAGCCTCTTCAGGGGCAGGACGGGTCGGATCACGGTCATTCAAGTCCTCATCAATTTCACCTTCTCCTGGGGCTACTGGGGACTCCAGTCGTGGATGCCAACGTTGCTTGAAGGGCGAGGACTGAGCGCCTCATCAAGCCTTTCCTTCATCGCCCTGAGCGCGATCCTCATGATCCCCGGCTATATGACGGCCTCCTACCTGACCGGACGTTTCGGCCGCAAATGGATCTTTACCGGCTACGTTCTCGCGGCGGCCGGCGGCGGTTTCTTCTTCGCGACAGCCTCAACTGAAACCGAGATGCATGTGGGCATGTTCACCCTGGCCTTCTTCGCTATGGGAGCCTGGGGTGTTTGGGACACGTGGATGGGCGAGCTCTACCCCTCCGCCATGCGTGGCTCGGGCTTCGGCCTCGGGATCTTCGGCCAGCGGGTTGCGAACACTATCGCGCCAAGCCTCGTCGGTTTCCTCCTCGCCTCGGCCACAGGAGCAACCTCGACAATTCTGTTTATCAATGCGTTCTTGTTTGTCACGGTCATCCTCGGCCTGTTCTTGCCCGAAACAGAAGGAAGTGAATTGGAATGATCACCCCCACCGACAATCTCGACACTCTCTCGGACAATGCCCGGATCCTGTGGATCAACCCCCTCTACACGGACGCGTACAACCGTACGATGGCGGAATCCTTCCGCCAGATAGTCCGTCCCGGCACCGAAGTCGATGTCGTTTCCCTCGATGGAGAGGGCCCCTCCCACGTTGAATACAACGCCTTCGAGGCACTCATGCTGCCCCAGCTGTTGCGCACGGTGCGGTGGGCGGAAGAAGAAGGCTATGACGCCGCCGTCATCGGTTGTTTCTACGACCCGGCGTTGCGGGCGGCACGGGAAATCACCGATCGCATGGTGGTTGTAGGCCCGGCGCACTCGGCGCTGGGCATCGCCGGAAGCCTGGGCGAGCGATTCTCCATCCTCGTCGGACGGAAAAAATGGATTCCCGAGATGGCCGAGAACGTCCACCGTTGCGGCGCATCAGAGCGGCTTGCCTCATGGCGCGTGCTTGAGATGGGCGTCGATGACTTCCAGCAGGATCCGGCACTCACCGAAGAGCGGATCATGACCGAAGCCCGCAAGGCCGTGGAGCAGGACGGCGCAGACGTCGTCATCCTCGGCTGCACGGCCGAGTTCGGATTCTTCCGAACGGTGCAAGAGGAAATCGGCGTACCCGTGATCGACGCGACTGTGGCCCCGCTCAAACACGCCGAGCAACTCGTCGACTCCGTCCGTCGGTTCGGCTGGACGCACAGCAAACGCCTGGGCTACGACGGGCCCACAGCCCAGGAACGCCAGCGGTTCTTCCCCGCTCTTGAGCCAAAGCACCTGGTGTCAATGACCCCCGTGTCCGCGTAAACACACGGCATCATCTATAGCCCGAGCACTCCGGTACCCTCGCCTGCCTTGGCATTCCGCGATCGAGGCAGGCGAGGGAACCCTCGCGGCTTACCAGCTATACCCAACGGCGCGTCACATCCTGCCGCAACCCGGCGGCAATCAGCGCCGGCTAACCCAACCAAAGTCCAGGGTTGTCACACAGCATCACGCATAGACGGAGGTAAGGCGGTCTCAAGACGGACCCGTTGTAGCCAGACAATGATGACCCATGCTTACCTTGTCCTGAACTGACCGCTCTCCCCCTCACGCCCAGTTTCTCGCCGGTCCAGCGATAAAGCGGCCAGAATCCGCAGTCGTCTTCCGCGCACTAGGCGGCTGAAGCATGGAGAGGGGTGAGGTCTCCTCCTCCGGCGTTCGATGGGGCAGTATAAGCGGGCCGAAGCCGCGAATCCCGGCGCAATCATCGAAGGAATCGACGCGGGAACTCTGCGGAGTCCTTACTTCTTTTCGAGGAGGTCTTCGGCAGTCGTTTTCTCTGGCATGGATCGCTGCAGCACTTTGGTGATGAGGTGGACGGACAGCAGCTCAGAGGGGATATCCAGCGGGACACCCAGTTCCCGTGCCCGATTAAGCCGGGCCTGCAGGGTGTTTCGGTGCAGGCTAAGGGATTTTGCGGCAAGGCTGACTGAACCGCGATGATCGAGGAAAGCGGCCACCGCCGTAATGATCACCTCGCGGTCAGGAGAGGCCATCAGTCGCGGCAATGCCAGTTCGGCCACGAGCGCGACAGCGTCCATGTCTATGAAGGCCGTGGCGGCGCCTACCCCGAGGCTGGCGAAGCCTAGAACCGTACCGGGCCCCGTCGACTGTGCGGATTCGGCAGAAAGCCGGGCCTCGCGCACCATCAACGCCAGCGCAGGAGCGTCCTCCGTCCATCGGGATAGTCCCGCCACCAGGCCAAGCTCGGCAAGGGCTGGTCCCAGACGTGTCCTGATTCGGGTTTCGAGCTGAATCGAGGCGGTCTGATCCCCGGCCGGCACGAGCGTCAGCCAACCTCCTTGAACCTCGGCCAGGGGGCTGCGTCCCGTGACCTTCCGGCAGAGCAGGCGCAACACGGCCGTCAGCTCGGGCCGAGGCTCTTGCGCCGGCCCGCTGCGGAACCACACAGCCACGTACGGCTCGCCTTCGCGCCAACCCAACTGGTTCAGCAGATGCCGGTGGTTTTCCTCGAACTCCTCGCCTGTCGCACCAGTGTCCTGATCCAACGCGGCGATCGCCGCTGTGGGAACGGCCCGGGCAGTGCTGAGTGCGTCCTCCAAGAGCCAGGCAGCCTTCACCGCGGGGGTGGCCACCTCAAGGATGGAGCGCACCAGCCGCAGGCTGTGGACAGCGGAAGTGGGCACGCGGGCCGTGAGGGTGAAGCGGAGGCCGCTATCGTCCCCGCCGACATCCACGGGGATGACTTCGTCGGTCTCCCTTGGTGGCGTTCCCGCGGCAGTGAGGACCAGGCCGTCGTACTCCAGCGAAATTCCGGTCCCGTCCAGTTCTCTGGAAACGGTCCTGAGAACATCACCGAGGGTGGTGTCCTTCGCGACCGCCCGGGCGACCCTGGCCAGTTCCGCATCGACCACTGACCGGGCCGCTCCGATCTCGGCTGCCAATGCCAGGGCAAGTTCTGCCGGCTCCCCGTCAGTGGCCAGCAGGGTGATGCCCAACCGGTCCGCCAGTCCGGCCGCCGCGCTTGCATAGGCGCTTCCAGCCACGACGACGGCGCTGGCCCGCCGCTCCCAGGCGTGCCGCAGTGCTGCGGACACCAGCCAGCCCCCTGATCCCATCTCTGAGGAGAGGACCACGACGGTATTGGGACGCACCTGCCGGATTGCCTCAAGCTGGGAGACGAGAACCACGCTTTCTATTAGCCCGCTGGTCGGAGTGAGATGTAGCGGCGTGGTTCCGCGGAGGGAGCCGTGCGCCAATAGCCCGGCCACATCCAGCCGCGTTTCATTTTTTGATCTAGGCATGTCGCCGCCTTGGGTGCACGATCGGAATGCCGAAGGCCTTTGGCTCGGTGAGATCGAGCCCCGCATCCGTATACCACTGCGCGGCTGCTGTGATCTTCACGACGTCCATAACGTCGCCCATCTGGACGTCATCGATGTTGACCACCGTGCCCTGCTCGGAATTGAGTAGCGTGACCATGTCCGGGACGGCTGCTGTTACCGCACCATCCACAAGGACGAGCAGGATCTCATTCTGGATTTCAAGACGGACGATGCGTCCGGTGCTTTCGTCTTCGAGCGTCAGGCTGGACGGCTGGGCCGGCAGGCCGAGGTCGGTGGGCCGGGAGAGGCTTTCGATGTGGCTCACGCGGGCCCGGGCGATGCGCGTGATGCCCAGGAGATCGGCGAGCAGCAACAGTTTCCTCTCGACCGGGGTGCTCGCGTCGAGGATTTGCCCGATCCGGATCATCCGGCTGATAGAGCCGTGGACGCCATGCTCCCTCAGCTGTTGTGCGGAACACGGATACATGGCGGTGGCTGCCCAGCCGCCCAGTTCGGTTACCAGTGCACGCACCAGCGTTTCGGCCCGCTGCGGGCTTTCGACCTCAATCACCGCCCGTTCCCCGGTTACCCCCATTAGCGCGATGGGGCCAATCGCCACGTTTCCAATGTTCAGCGTTGTCTGACTGATCAAGGGGAAAACTCGGCCCATGGGGTCGGAATCGATAACGGGTAGCGAGGACTGCAGCCCAACCATAAGGGGGACGATTCCATTGATGTTGGCGGCGGCAAGCGAATAGATCGCTCGCACCGGCCGGCCGAGAGTGGCCTCGATGGCACGGATGCAGCCGAGGAACTCATCGCCCACGGGAGGCATGTCGGCGATGAAAAGGCCTTGCGTTACCATTCCGACCGCCACCACCAGATCATCGGGCGCAAGCTCGTCGACGGTGATGAGTTCCAACGACCGGTCCTCCATCGCCCGTTGAATCATTTCTGCGTAGATGTAGATGGCCGTCGGGTCGATCGTGCAGGTCAGAAAGTGGGCCCCCGTGCGGAGGTGCCGGATGTCCTCGGCAGTCAGTACGGTGCTCATGGGTTGGTTCCCCGCACTGCTGCTGGCAGCATGTGGTTCTCGTTCCCGGACGTTTCTCCTGCCGCTTGGACCCGGACGCGAACGATCCCGGGGTTGCCATAGGGCATGGCAAAGACGTTCGATTCAAGGATGTGGGTTTGCCCGGGGCTGGCGCCCAACTGGACCGCCGCTGAGTGGGCGTCCTCTTCGGCGAGGTCCTGGGCGCGTTTCATGTCAACCCGGCCACTGACGGTCTCGAGCCTATCGATCCACGCTGTCAGCGGGGCCACGGCAGATCCGACCAGTGCCGCGTCCTGCCCCGCCGGCAGAGTGGGCACCAACCCGAAGGGGAGCGCAGTCTCCTGCCGGTCGCGGAGGTCGACAACCACAGAGGGGACGTCGGCGCGAACCGGGTGGTGGACGGTGTACGGCTCGAGAAAGGCGGCGTTGCTCGCCAGGCTCGCGTCAAATCCCTGACGTATGAGGCTTCTGGATACAGGCAGGCCACCGCGGGTGTGGCCCACGGCGGCCCCAGCCTCCATGCAGAGAATGACTTCCGCTTCGGGGATTCCCGCCAACCTGGCCACGCCAAGAATTCCCAACGCGGGCTCGGCGCGCAACCCGTGCACAGGCGTCAAAGCCAACCGCGACAGAGGTGCGCGGCCGCCATCGTTCTCTGCAAACGACAACTGGGCCGCCGGAAACTGGCGCCGGCCCGCCTCCCCGAGCATGGCAACGAGGTCTTCCCCGGTCTCCATCAGGGCGCTGTTCATGATGGCCGTGTAGTCGCGGTCCCGGAAAACGCTGGAATAGAAGTCGCTGGAAAGACTGATCCGCATATCTCTGTCGTTGCTTAGGATGGCATCGGCTATGCGCATTTCATGATCCTTTGACGCCGTCGAGCCGACAGAAGTGATCGCGACGTTCCGTACGCCACTGGCAAGGATACCGGGGAGGTCGGCCAGGAAGGCCTCCAAGCCCAACGAAGCCAGAGGCCGTCCCCGCAGGTCGTGCCCCCCGCCGACATGCACGACGCGGGTCACTGCCGACTCAACAAAGGGTGGCAGGGCAGTCATGTGGTAGTCGTCCGCGGGGGGACGGGGCGAAATGCGGATGGCCACGACGTCGGCCAGTTTCCGCTCCACCAAGACCCGTCCGACGTCGGCAGTGATCTCCGTGATGCCTGACCCGGACTCCCGACGGAGCGCTGATAAGGACGATTCCAACGCTTCTGACAAGCTGCCCGCATGCACCTCCCGAGCCGCAGAAGCCACAGTCAGCCCGTCCAGTACAACGCTCTGGCAACTGCTTCCCTGCAGCCGCAGCCCCACTCTCATTGCTCCGCTTCCTGCCTGGCGTCTACTAACGATGAGTATCTGCCGAGCCGTGAATCTTCCATGTGTATAGAGTGCACCACGACTCGCTCTCCAGCGCCGCCCTCAGGTCGTTGGGAGAGCATTGCCGCGCGCTCCTCAGCCTATCGAGAGGTTGACGAAGACAACCCCTATCGAGGACCACAGCACAGACATCAAACTCCTTTCCGCGAACATCGAAGGCGTGGAGGCCTTGATCAAGTGGAGTTCCGAAGAACCTCAATGCTTCAGGGCCCGAAGGGTGCGCTGGGTTTAGCAACTGCCCAATCCTTCCTTGCCCCTAGGATGAGCCTCATAAGTTCTGATGATGATAAGGATCCCCCTGTGCCCGGCGACCTGGTCGGTGCCTCGAGGTCATGTTCCCGGTATGAGTTGTCCATGGCTGCAGCCTTTCACAGCGGCAACTCCAAGCTGACACATGGCTCCTTGCTTTGGTCCTCGGAACAACCGGAACTGATCTACGTTCGAACGAGAAGTCCGGTCAGCCCTCCCACAGCCGGGGACAATTTTCGTATGTTATCCACCGCTACTGCTACCAGGGAGCTACCCCGGCGGCTCCTCCGTGGATAACCTGAATTGCCCCCAGCCATGGACGCAACGAAGTCGCCACCAGTTCCGGCGTGATCGGCAAGCAAGCACGCGGTTGCCACACCGAGGCCGGTTGACGGAATATCAATTATCGACTCTTCTATGGTTGTCAACGCACTAATGGCAGGGACTGTTGGCATTGAGTGTGCGGTAGATCCTTCGGGCAAGGTAGCGTTTCACGCACCTACGGATCTCCCTCTTGGTTCGCCCTTCCGCTTGCCGTTTTGCTACGTATTCGATGGTCTCTGGGTCGAAGGCCATCCGGGTAACAGCAACCAGGTGCAGGGCTTTATTCAGGGTCCTGTCGCCGCCGCGGTTGAGCCTGTGACGGACGGTATTTCCGGATGAAGCGGGAATGGGGTTGACCCCTGCGAGGGAGGCGAAAGCCGCCTCGGAATGAACCCGGCCCTGATGAGACCAGGCGGTAAGGCATATGGCTGCCGTGACTGGTCCGAAGCCGGATTCCTGCAGCAGGGGCGCGGCTTCGCTTACCTCAACCAGTTCGGTGATCCGGGAGGCGTTAGCCTTGATCTCAGCATCAAGGTCGCCGATGCGCTTAGCGAGCCTAACTGCTTCGGAGCGGGCTACCGATACCGCAAGCGGTTCTTCACGGGTCCGCCACGTGGACACTTCTAGTATCTGGCTCCCGGTCAACGAGCTCCGCGCATCCAAACCCAAATCATTGATCCGGAGCAGCGCGGTCAACGCATTGACTGTCCTGGTCCGGTCGGTTGTCATCGAATGACGTGCACAGACCAGGACCCGCAAGGCTGCGCGGACCCCTTCGTTCAACCGTGGCCGGCGCAACTTATCTTCTTCCAAGGCAAGGACCGCAGAAGCGATCGGGTGCGCGTCCAACGGATCCGACTTACCAACCCCACGACGGGGCATGGCATCCATGCGAGTGGCCTCGGCGACCTGATAACCGGCAGCAGCGACAGCCCCGGCCAGCACGGCACCATAAGAAGCGGCGCCCTCAATCACCCATAGAGTGGCCAGATCGGCTTCGGTGCGACGCGCAACCCAAGCAATGGGGCGGGTGATCCCGGCGCCCGTCGCTGGGAAATCACGGGTGTCGATCTGTTCGCCGTTTGCCGCGGCGATGATGGCGAAGACGTGCTTCCGGGCATGGGTGTCAACGCCCACGACAAACGGGTGGGAATAGGCAACGATAGTCATAGCGGTTCTGGCACCTTCCTCATTTCGCGGACTTGGTCAGGGCCGTTACGGGCCGGTACCAATCCGTGTAGAGGTCACTTCGGAACAGCACTGTGACGAGCCACGCCCCCGCGCGGGAGCGGACAATCTTCTGATCAAGTCACCGACGTGGGCCGGGCAGGTGCCGGCCGCCCACCCCCACGGTCGGACAAGTCGATAACAGGGCACCCAACGGGGGCCAAGCGTTCAGATGAGTCACAACCGCCAGGTGGAACGGCCTGCACCTACTCTGCCAGCCAATCCCAGACCAGCCACTCCAATCCTCACAGCCGTTGAAAATGACGGGAGTAGACGTAGCTGCGAGAACTCCTGTTCCGCCGCAATTTCGCCAGCCTCGCATGATACAGAAGAGGTGGAATCCGAACTATGGCTGGACGAGGACCTTGAGAGACTCTCGAGCGTCCATCGCACGGTAGCCTGCCGGAACTTCGTCCAGTCCAATGGTGCGGTCGAAGACCTTCCCGGGGTTCACTGTTCCGTCAAGGACTCCGGGCAGCAGCGTCTCGATGTAGGCCCGAACGGGGGCCGGGCCTCCGGTGAGGGTGATGTTCGGTCCAAACATGGAACCGAACCCAATTGGGGCGTCCTCGTACTGCGGTACGCCGACCCTGCTGATCACGCCGCCGGGCCGGACCACGCCCAGTGCCTGGTCGTAGGCGGGACGGTGGCCCACGCATTCAAGCACCGTATGCGTCCCGTCACCGCCTGTCAGGTGCCGCACCTTCTCGATGCCAGCCTCGCCCCGTTCCGCCACAACATCCGTCGCGCCGTACTCCCGACCGAGGTCGGTGCGCGCCTGGTGCCTGCCCATCAGGATGATCTGCTCGGCCCCGAGCTGTTTTGCCGACAAAACTGCGAGGAGCCCCACCGCGCCGTCCCCGATGACCGTGACCGTGGTCCGCTCATTCACCCCCGCCTTCAAGGCTGCATGGTACCCGGTGCCGTACACGTCGGACAGCGTCAGCAATGACGGCAACAACTTTGTATCCTCCCCCGCCGGTGCCTTCACCAAAGTCCCGTCAGCGAACGGAACCCTGATTGCTTCAGCCTGGGCACCCCCGATCCCGTTCGAGGCCCAGAACCCGCCATGCCGGCAAGAGGTCTGCAGCCCCTCACGGCAGAAATCGCACGTGCCGTCCGACCACGCAAACGGGGCGATCACAAAGTCGCCCTTCTTCAGCGATGACACCTCAGTGCCCGTCTCCTCGACGACACCCACGAACTCATGCCCCATCGGTGTTCCCTGATGGGACTTCGGCAAGCCGTGATACGGGTGGAGGTCAGACCCGCAAATACAGGAATTAACGATCCTGACAAGCGCGTCGGTGGCCTCCTGCAGGACCGGATCCGGCACGTCTTCTACGCGCACGTCACCGGCGCCGTACATGAATGTTGCTCGCATCGTTGTTTCCTTTCACTGCTCCAAGCATTTTGGGAATGCTTGGGAGTTACTCCACGATTCCAGGAGTGGAGGCTCGGGAGGGTTCTGTGTGTGCATGCCAGCTTGCGAGGAGCCTGACGGCTTCGGCGGTGCGGGAGCTTGGTTCGACGGTGAAGACCAGCATCGTGAGCCCGGGGTCTGCTGACAGCTCGAAGGATTCGTAGCCGAACTCGAGGTCTCCAACGTCGGGGTGGGTGAGTAGCTTCATGCCGGTGCGGTAGCGGAACACTTCGTGGGATGCCCACATGGCCCGGAATTCGGGGCTTTGCGTGGACAACGTCCCAACGATGGCGATGAGTTCCTGGTCGTAGGGGTCCCGTGCAGTGGCCGTGTGGAGGAGCGCGACGACGTTTTCCTTGGCGGCGTCGTAGTCGCGGTGGAACCGCTTCGCTGCCGGATCGAGGAAGAGCCACAGCGCGTAGTTGTAGTGGTCGCCTGAGCCGTCTGGGGGAAGGGAGTGCAGGGCGCGGGCGACGTGGTTGAAGGCGAGGCGGTCAAGGCGTTCGTTCTGGACCAGTGCGGGCACCTGGATCGAATCGAGGACCCGTTGCACGTCGGGACGCACGGTCCAGCGTTTCTGTGTCCGCTTGGCTGGTGAGCGCCGCTGCGTGATCGTGACGAGGTTCATGAGGTGGTCACGTTCGTCGTCGTTGAGCTGGAGCGCCCGGGCGATTGCCTCGAGGACTTCCCGTGACGCGCCGGAGGTCTTGCCTCGTTCGAGTCGTGCGTAGTAGTCGGCGCTGACGCCGGCCAGCTGCGCGACTTCCTCCCGCCGCAGGCCGGGGACTCTGCGGTTCCCGCTGTACAGCGGTACTCCGGCCTGTTCCGGGGTGAGCCGGGCGCGGCGGGCGGAGAGGAAGCTGCTGATCTCTGATGGAGTGTCCATGGTCGGAGAATACATCCGTGTTCGTCGTGTAGTGCTCGCTGGTCTGAACGAGGCGGCCGGGTGCTGTGCCGCCCGGTCAGCGGTCAGCAGATCGGGGTGTTACGCGAAGCGTGGTGCTGCGCGGGCCCGGAGCGATCATCGGGGCCAGGTACGGGCTGGTTCCGTACTTTTGCCGGTAGGCGTCATCGACGCCCGGGAGCGCTGCCGTGCCGGCGGGCACGAAATCGACTTCGTAGTCGGTGCCGGCGATGCTGACACGGCCGCTGCCCTGCGATAGGGCCGCCTGGTACCACCGTGAACGGCGGCCGTTGTATGGGCGGACGTAGAGATCTCCGTGGGCGACGACCGACCAGATGAAGGTGGGCGTGCCGTACGTTGTCCCGTTCTCGCGGAACGGTGCGATGTGGAGGTCGTCCGCGGAAGCGAAGGAGCGAAGCTGCTCCGGAGTCCATGTGCTCATGAGGTCTCTGTCCGTTACTGGGTGGTGAATCCGCCGTCGACCGGCAGGGCGACACCGACGACGAAGCTGGCGGCAGGGCTGCAGAGCCAGAGCACGGCGGCGGCGACCTCGTCGGCGGTGCCGAGCCGGCCGATGGGCTGGGATTGCATGATGCCGGCCATCGCTTCGGCTTGTCCTTCGAGCATGGCGGTGACCATGGGGGTTTCGATGACTCCGGGGCAGATGGCGTTGATGCGGATGCCGCGCGGGGCGTATTCGACGGCGGCGCTCTTGGTCAGCCCGATCACGCCGTGCTTCGATGCGTGGTACGCAGCCCGCTCGGGAAGCCCGACGAGGCCTCCGAGGGATGAGTTGTTGACGATGGCGCCGCTGCCCTGCTGACGCATGTGGCGCAGTTCGTGCTTCTGGGCAGCCCACACGCCGCGGAGGTTCACCGCGTTGACCTGGTCGAAGTTTTCCGCGGTTTCGTCTGCGGCGTCCGACGGCGGTACCTGGATGCCGGCGTTGTTGAACGCCATGTCCAGCCGGCCGAACGTCTCGATCGTCCGGTCGACCGCCGATGCTGCCTGCGCCTTGTCGGTGACGTCGCAGCGTAGTCCGAGGGATTTGTAGCCGGCGTCGGCCAGGGACTGGGCAGCCTGCTGGGCGGCGTCGCCGTTGAAATCGGCGATGACGACTGTGGCGCCGTTCTCGGCGAACATACGCGCTGCCGCCAGGCCCATCCCGGAAGCGCCACCGGTGATGAGCGCGACCTGGCCGTCGAAGTCATAGCGCGGACTGGAAGTCATGGTTGTCCTTTCGTTTGGCAGCGCTCCGGTTCCCTGACCGCTGAAAGAGGCCGTCACGGTTGTCGAGGCGCCGCGTCGCTAACGAGCTTAGGCGCGCTGTGCAAGACGAAACAGGACCTGTCAGACCACTGTTCAACGGGTCCTTCCAGGAGGGAAACAGAGCAGGCAAAGTCTTTCGTGGAGCATTTACGCCGCGAGCCATGCAGTGTTCGCCGTGAACTCACCAAAGCACATCCCAGGCTCACCGCTCCGGCGGGGACCGGACCTCGCAGAAGACCTCCACCAGCTCGCGCCCCGGCCCCCGTACGCCCCAGCAAGGAAAGAACCCCGCATGACTACACTGACTGCACCCACGCCGACGACGAGGAGTGACAGGCTTCCCCTCATCGTGCCGCTGCTGACAGTCGGCACGTTCCTGATGATCACCACCGAGTACATGGTCGCAGGGCTCCTACCGCAGATGGCGGCCGACCTCAACGTCAGCATCGCCCAGGTGGGGCTGCTCATCACCGCATTTGCGGGCGGCATGATCGTCGGCTCACCCATCATGGCGCTGGCGACCCGGAAGCTTCCGCACCGGGCGACACTGATCCTCGCCCTCATTATCTATGCCCTTGGTCATGCCGTCGCGGCGCTCAGCACCAACTTCAGCGTGGTCCTCGCCGGGCGCGTCGTGACCGCAGTCGCCGCCGGAGCGTTCTGGGCTGTCGCTTCCGCGGTTGCGACCACGGCAGCCGGTCCCGCCAAGAGTTCACGCGCTCTCGGCGTGATGATGACCGGTGTCGGCCTGGCCACCGTCGCCGGGGTTCCCCTGGGATCCTTCGCGGGGCAGTTGCTCGGCTGGCGCAGCATCTTCTGGGCACTGGCAGTCCTTGCGATCCTCGTCGTCCCCGTCATCGCCAAGTTCACGCCCACCACCGAAGACCACGCCATGGCCCCGATGCGGACCGAGCTGCGCGCCATTGCCTCCGGCCGCATGGTCATCCTCGTGATCGCCACCATCCTCGCCACCGGCGGCGGCATGACGGTCTTCAGCTATCTTTCGCCCCTCGCAGGTGAACGCGCCGGAATCCCGGCGTGGGCGGTCCCCCTGGTGTTCGTCACCTTCGGCATCGGCTCGATCATCGGGTCAAACACGGCAGGACGGTTCGCCGACCGCCGCCCGCTCACCACCTTCATCACCGCCACCGCCGCATCCGCGGTGCTCATCGGACTCCTCATGCCGCTGTCAGCGTCCGCTGCCGCCACCTTCGGCCTCACGTTCCTGCTCGGGGCCGCCGGGATGGGGATCCCACCTGTCGGCACCGGACTCGCAGTGCGTTTCGCTTCCGCCGCGCCCGCCCTCGCCGCCGCGGTCGCAGTCGCCGCCTTCAACGGCGGAACCGCCATCGGCACCTGGGCCGGCGCAATCGTCCTGGAAACGCCGCTCGGCGTCACGGGACCCCTCATCGTCGCCCTCTCGATGTCCGTACTCGGCGTGCTGACGCTGGTCCTCATGGCAGCACGGCGCGTCACCAGCCACCGCCCTGCAACTGCTGCAGGGCACTGAAAGGACGTCCGGTCTTGGCCGACCAGACCGGCACCCAGGCAGCCAACGCGGGCATCACCCGTACCAGTCAGGTCCACGACCAACCCCGGAGACGATCATGAAGCCAACACCCCTCCTGACCATCCTCACCGCCGCGTTACTCCTGACAGGATGCACGACTACCCCCAACGGGACGACCGCACCACCGACACCCGTTGCCTCACACAACGAAGCCGAACCGCCCTCCCCTGACGGCGGTTCCGATTACACAGGGCCGAACCTGACCGGGCTGACCACTGACGACTTCGACGTCACGGTCCTCACCGACGAGCTGAACTACCCCTGGGAGGTCCGCCAGTCCGAAGGCACCCTGATCGTCACAGAGATCGCGGGCACGATCGCGATGATCGACCATCAAGGCCGCTTCGACCGCTACGACGTGCGAACCTCCGACCCGGTCACCCACGATGGTGGCAGCGGGCTGATGGGCCTGGAACTGGCCGGGGACTTCGCCGAATCCGGCACCGCGTACATCTACTACACCTACACAAGCGGCTAAGGTCTGACCAACCGGATCGCCGAGGTGAACTTCGACGGGTCCTCCTGGCAGGAGACCCGCATGCTGCTCGACGGCATTCCGGGCCACAAGCTCTACAACGGAGGCCGGATCGCGATCGGACCCGACGGCAACCTCTACGCGACCACCGGCTGGGTGCACGACAACCAGATGCCCCAGGATGTGAACAGCCTGGCCGGGAAGATCCTGCGCCTTGGCCTGGACGGCTCCGTCCCCGAGGGCAACCCGTTCGAGGGCTCCTACATCTACTCCTACGGCCACCGCAATCCGCAGGGCCTGGCATGGGACCCTGAGGGGCTGCTCTTCTCGGCGAACACGGCGAATCAGCCAATGACGAAATCAACCTCATCATGCCGGGCACGAACTACGGTTGGCCCGTTGCCCAGGGCGGGAACGCCCGGGAAGGGATGGAAGCCGCCCACTTGGGTTCCGGCTCGCAGACGTGGGCTCCGTCGGGGATCGCGTTCGCCGGCAACGAGCTCGTGGTCGCCGCCCTAGCCGCGCAAATCCTCTACGTGATGGACGACGACGCGCAGAGCCTGGACCCGCTGTTCAGCTCCGGCGAGCGGGCACGTGCCGTCCTGCCCTATCAGGACGGGATCTACGTGACGTCGACAAACACCTCCCCCCGCGCCCCGGCCGGTTCGGATTCAGTGGACCGCCTGCTGTGGATCAGACCCACACGATAAGCACCGAACCCGAACCTTCATCAGGGAACCCCACAAGAAAACAAGACCGCAGCTTACGCAGCGTCCTGACTCCGAAAGGAACAACCATCATCATGTTTAACAGCACTACACCTGTGAACCGACGACTGCTCTTGCAAGGCTCCGCAGCCGCGCTGCTGCTGACCGGATGCAGCAGCGCCGTGTCGGGCTCATCCTCGACCACCACGGCCACCCTGGCGGCGACCACCCGTCACGAAGAGGGCGCTGAGAGCGTCACCTTTCCCAGCGATTCGGTGACCATCGCTGGCAACCTGTACCGTCCGCAGGGCTTCGATGCCTCACGGAAGTACCCGGCGATCGTCGTCTCCCACCCATGGGGCGGAGTCAAGGAACAAACCGCGGGACTGTACGCCCGCTCACTGGCCGAGCAGGGATTTATCACGCTTGCCTATGACGCCTCGCATTACGGGCAGAGCGAAGGCCTGCCGCGCGACATGGAGGACCCCAGCCACCGGGTCCGCGACATCCGCAGCGCGGTCACCTACCTCAGCAACCACGGCCAGGTCGACGCGAACCGGATCGGCACCCTCGGCATCTGCGCCGGTGGCGGCTACACCATCGATGAGGCCCAGACCGACCTGCGGGTGAAAGCCGTCGCCACGGTCGTCGCCTACGACATGGGTGCGGCCGCGAGGGAAGGTATCGAGGGGGCACCGGTCTCCTACGAGGCCAGGCTGGACCAGCTCAACAAGATCAACGAACAGTTGACCCGGGAAGCTGGAGGGGATCCGCTCGTCGAACAACTGGTCCCCAGCCCGGACACGATGACTGGCCAAACCCCGGCGTTCTTCCGGGAGGCCGCGGACTACTACCTGACGGACCGAGGCGGCCACCCCAACGCCAAGAACCGATTCGTCGTCACGAGCGTGGGTCTGCACATGGCCTACTTCCCGTTTGCGCAGATCGAGACGATTTCCCCGCGCCCGCTGCTTCTGATCGCCGGGGAAAACGCCCAGACGTTGAACTTCAGCCAGAACGCCTACGACCTGGCCAAGGAACCCAAAGAGCTCATGTTCATCCCGGGCGCCTCACACTTCGACCTCTACGACCGACCCCAGTACGTCAAGCCCGCCGTAGCCCGCATGACCACGTTCTTCACCAAGCATCTGGCTTAGACCAGCACTCCTTGACCAACACAGTCCTCGGAACACCGTGGTGAAGGCCCGGTCACGGGCCTTCACCACGGCCAGCCCAAGCCAGGAGCTCTGAACCCGCCGTGGCTCCTGCACGAATAGGCGTTCAGGAGGCCGCGCCAAGGGGAACAGTTGCACGGCAGCCCGGCGACGGGCATTCCCAGGAACCGGGAAATGAGAACCCCTTACCCGACGGATCCCCCCTCCGCCCGGCAAGGCCCCCGGCCACTCACCACGAGTATCCCTGAAAATAAGCAAATGAGGGTCCGAAAATTGAACACCCCGATCCAACAACACCCTTCACCCGGCATGGTCCAGGTCCACGTCGAGGATTCTGCAGAACTAGACCGCGCCCTTGATGACGCTATTGAAGGCATCTAAAGCGCCGCGAATCACTACCGGACAGGAATCATGGTCACCCGCACGGGCCCTGGCCGCTACATCGTCCGAGCGCACCCAGCAGTTCCCCATGGACTGATCCGTCAACGACACGAATAGGCCAAGACTTGGCCTCTTGTAATCTCCACATGCATATGCCCACTTGGCTTACACCCCAACCTGACGTCAGGTGCCCGCGGCTGAACGGAAAGCCCATAGGAGTAGTTCCGGTGGTGCGCTCGGGGCGGTCTACCGTGGAAGTAAATGCCCCGATATCAGCTCGGCAGACTTCCGCAGATCGATATCTCCGGCGGCCACACCGACCACGAGGTCAAAGCCGTCGTCAGTCGTGAAGTCATGACGGTAGCCATTGATCCACAACAGCAACACCATCAGCGTCCAGGCAGTACGCTTGTTGCCGTCAATCAGAGGGTGGAAGCGCGCCACCGATTCGAGCAACGCCGCCGCCTTCATCGATAGATCGGGATAGGCGTCGGCTCCCATGACAGTTGTCGCGGGCCGGGCCAAGGCCGAGGCGAGCAGTCCGACATCCCGGATGTGAAAGCCGTACCGGTCAACTACCTGGAGCGCGTCTTCGATGTCGAGGTATGCGGTCACGCGTCCTCAAGACGGGTGAGCAGTTCAGCGTCATGGCTCATCACAAAATCGAGTCCCTCGCTGATCTCACGACGGCGCGCGTGACGCTGCAAAACCATTTCAGCCCCCTGGAGCAGGAGCGCGGACTTGGAGGTGTGCTCCTCGGCCGCAAGCTGCTCAAGACGGCGATCAAGGTCTTCGGGAACGCGGAGATTCATGGCCATACTCAATGATACCAACTTAGTACCAAGTTGGTACCAGCCATCGAACCTGCCGAGTGGCCCCGTACCCCGCCGCTTCAAGGGCTGCCGTCATCTTTTTCACGGACGCCGCGAACGTTTCAGGGGTGTGCCGTCGGTGCAGCGCAAAGAGATCAACCGCCTCCCAATCACGCCATGCTCGGCCAGTGCCTGTCCACCGGCGAGGATGAAGCCGCCGGATTCCTACCGTCTCCCGGATAGTCCGGCGTCGTCTCCTAAACCCGTCATGTACTCATCCAACAGGCTGGCAATGAACAGGCATGAAAGACAGGAACCAGCCCGCTGGATCCTCGCCTCGAGGCATCGTGACAAAGATTCATAGCGTCATGCAGTAGACGCAGACGGCAGTCATGAATAGCTATACACAGCAAGACTCCTGGACCCGGGAAGAAGGACGGTGAGCATCATGAGCTACAACCTGGGGCATCGTTGCGCGCCGTCAGGCAGAGCCGGCAACCCTGCGGGTCGCCTGGCAGCACATACTTGGGGCCGGTTGGACACAAGTCATGCCGTCCTCCCCCGGACCGTCCATGAACGAACAAGAACAGCCGCCAACAGCCCAGCAGGAGGGAACCTGGTGAACACCCAACCACGCAGCAAAGAATCCCCCAAAAGAATTTTTCTCACGTCATGTGCGCCGACCCATGAACATCCATGAACAGGTAACGAACGACAACCTGTCGATTCAGGAAGGCAAGGAGGCAACCGGCACCACCACCGGCCAGCAATGAAAAAGGCCCCGGAAGGGGCCCCTCACAACACAAAATGTCCACACTCAGAGGCTAAAAAGCCCCTGAGCAGGGAAAACACGTGCCCGAGGTGGGACTCGAACCGGGCGCCAACCCTTGAAAACCCGCCACTCCCCCGAAAACATCCCCAATCCGAACCAGTCCGACGCCAGTACAACCGAATCCGAAGCCCCGGGTGTGCACATTGTGCACACCCTCTTTTTCGTCCTCAGCGATGAACCAGCCAGCAAAGGGCGCCGTCCTTCAGCCGTGGCGAAACCTGATTTCTGCGCGTCTCGGTTCCGTCGAGTGTCATCATATCTCGGAGACTTGGCCGGCATTGGCACACCGCAGACCGACCACCGACAGGCTCGCCAGGTAACGCGCCGGGAACTAACGGGCGTCATGATGCTGAACCTCCTTCGGACATTTCATGGGTCAGGGAATGTGAACGCACGTGACCAAAATCGACTCCACGCGGGCAGGCCTCGCCGACGGAATGTCCTTCCCTTCGTTCCGGACCTTCCATCGCCGTGGTCCGAAATGAGATGAGCATGACATTGGACCGGACACCTAAACCGGCCGCCGGGCACGCGCCAAAGCGTAGGCATAGCAGGCGGGGGAACGCCCCTGCCTTGGCCGCAACCGTCACGCTAATGACCTCAGGTGCGGATGCTATTTGTTCGGAAGATTGTGGAGCCATTCGCTAACACTGGATAGGACTGCATCTCGGTCCCGCGCATACCCAATAACTGTCCCGCGCGTGTCACCGGAAATCGAGCTAATTCGCGCCCGAAATGGCTGGTCGTGCTCAGGTTCATACCAGACGCTGATGACCAGAGTTGCCTCATTTCGCTGGGCTTCCCCGCCGTCGGCCATCGTAGAAACCACAGTACGCACCTCGCCCTTCTCAAGATCGGTCATGTATTCTCCATCGCGCAGTCCACCCAGCGTCAATATCGGATAGATCGCTCTCAGTAGAATGCTGACACACAAATCTCAAGGCCGCGGACACGTTCCATCAAAAAAACCACAAATGGAAACCGTGAGTAACCACCAATGTACTCAAAGCGTGACCAGGGAGCTAAGGCTCTGCCCGCTCCTTTTGCTCTGCCACCGCCTTCGGCCCTCGAAGTTTCGTCGCGTCCTCGTTGGACAGGTGAAATAATTGTTACTTCCGTTTCCTTATTCCTGCCAATGGGCTAATTTGTCGATAGGCAGGAATGGAAGCTAGGGAGGGAGGGTACAGACGGGGCTTGCTGAGGCGGGCAGGCTGGGGATGCACGCTGAAGAGTAAGCGCGGTTGGAAGCACGCGACAGCCCACATAGGCTGCGCCATACTGCGCACTGCAACGTACCTTCCACGAGTCTCAAGGTCATGTGCAGCCGCTCGGGGGACCTGATGGTAGAGGACAAAGACGTCCGTTTTCACCTGAACCTGTTTCAGCGCTGGCAGTTGATTAGCGGGGAAAGTGAAGTCTACGTCGCGTCACGGCAACAGCGCTTAATTGCCGCCCTAGCGCTTTATGGTGCTCGGAATCGGCGGTATATCTGTGGGCTTTTATGGCCAGATAGCCCGGAAGCCCGAGCCTTGGAAAGCCTGCGTGTGACTATGCACTTGATATCGCGCCAGATTCCGGGGTTGTTAGTGAATGGCGGCCCTGTTCTTTCCTTAGCCCCCAGTCTAAGTGTGGATCTGCACAACTGCCTCGAACAGGTCCGAGGCTGTCAAACTTCCATATCCTACACACCCGACGATGCATGTCTGTCTCATCTCCGGCATGCCGAATTGCTGCCCGGCTGGTATGACGACTGGGTAATTCTGGAGCAAAACCGACTGCGTACCTTTCGATTGCGTGCTCTGGCAGGTCACGCCCAGCGATGGCTCGACAGGGAGGAACCTGAGAAAGCCGCTGAGGCCGCCCGCAGCGCTCTCGAACTTGAGCCCCTTCAGGAAGCCTGCGTTGGGCTCCTGATGCGCGCGGAACTTGAATTAGGGAACCGGGTCGGAGCCGTTCACACGTTCGAAAGTTTCAAGGCTAGCTTGGCTACTGAACTGGGGGTAGCACCATCGGCTTACCTCTACCAGCTCGTCGCAGGCATTCGCGGGCCTGTTCGCAGCTGACGATCAAAGACCCGTCGCTCCATACATGGTCCTCAACCCTGCGGACCGGCCAGGCACATGGGCGATTGCATTGCCCCGGTACAATCGCGCGGGATCCCGATAAGTGGATGCGATCACGTAGGCGCTGCCTGACCGTTCTCGTCTGGCTGCTTGAGCGCTAGCTGTACTAACCCGGTTGATTAGTGACGCGGCTGGCTGATGAGGCGCCTTTGAGGGCGGTGTGGGGCCTGCGGTGATTGTAGTAGTCGACGAAGTTCTGGTGACAGGCCTGACGTTCTGCTTCTGAGCCGTAGGCCCTGGCCCATTCTTCCTGGAGGATGCGGTTGAAGCGCTTGCGTGGTGCCACGAACGTGTAGCCCCGGACCTGGCCGCGGTCCGTGCGCCGGCCTTCTGCCAGGTTTCGGGCCCGGGAGTTGGCTTCGCCGTGTACCCAGCCGCGGACCCGGTGCCCGCCTCCGTTGGGGATCCGGCCGAGCTTCTTGATCTCCACGTGGATCATCTCGCCCGGCCAGGCATATTCGTAGCGTCGGGCGAGGTCCCGGCCACGGACTCTGATCCCTGTTGCCGGGTCGGTGAAGCGCAGCGGCGGGCAGTGATAGCGGGTCAGGCTGCGATGGACTGTCGAAATGTTCAGATGCAGGTCGTAAGCGATTCGGGCCGGTCCCCAGCGACGGTTCACCCGCAGTCCCAGCACGAGCCGCTGCGCGTATCACCGTCCTGTGCGGGCAGGTCAGTGGCCGGCTCTTTCGGTCCTCCAGCCCAGCTTCCCCCAGTTCCTGGCAGCGGCCCGACCAGCGCGCGGCAGTCGGGACGGAAACGTGGAATTTTTCCGCGGCCCGACCGCAACGGCCATCCATCAACCACGATGCACCGGGCAAGCTGCAAGCGCCCCGAGTGAGCTAAAAACGCGTTACGGTGGGACACGAGGACCTCCTGGTTTGTGTTCGCTCTCGACAAGCACCACACAACACCCGGAGGTCCTCTTATTGCGTTAAATCAATCCCCGTGTCATCAACCTGCCGGGGCAATACAGCTAGCGCGTCCCAGAGACCCCGACGGTCGGTGTTCACGGGACTCAGCGCCACAGCCGCATCCAGCAGATCGACTGGCTGTAACGCTGGCGTAACGGACGGGTGTTTGACTATCTCGTGCCCGCGCTTCTTCCCGGTCCATATGACGACGTTCCATGACGGAGGACAGGATGACCCACCGACATCGGCTGCCAGACCAAATCCAGTCAACCTCAAGGAGATGCCATGAGCGAGCTTGAGAAGGCTCTCCACGATCATGTCCAAGATGTCAGACATGCGTTGCAGCTGCTTGGCGATAAGGGCACAAGTTCCCTCAATGGTTCGGGTCGAGTCGACTCAGCCTGCGCAAAGTAAGTTCAGCCTCGGGTTAGCTGATGAGGTGTCATATCGCCCCGGCGCCGACGGAGAGACCAGCAACTGAGAGTTTTATCGACTGAATCGCAAGGAAAAATCATGACAATATCTGTTTTCGGTCCGGAAGTCGACGAGATCTTCGTACGGTCACGTGCAACGGAGCAACGGACAGTCGAAGTCGCTGGCGAGACGCGGATCATACCGGCGCCTTTCCCGTCCCCGCAGGACTGGCGGGACGTCTGGATCTACCAACTGCTGACGGACCGCTTCAACAATCCCGTGGCACAGCCGCACAGGAACTGGGACGACACCACTGAGGACTTCCAGGGCGGCACCCTAAACGGTGTTCGTGAGCGACTGGACTACCTGCAGGATCTTGGAGTAGGAGCCATCTGGCTATCGCCTGTCCAGATGAACTGTCTCTACCGCCCTTCTTACCATGGCTACGGGATTCAGAACTTTCTGGAGTTAGATCCACGCCTGGCCGCCGACCCCGTCGCCGCCCGAAATGACCCCAGCATTGTCGAAGGCGAGCTGACCGATCTAGTAGATGCCGCCCATGCACGCGGTATGTACGTCATCTTCGACGTCGTCCTAAACCATGTCGGCGATGTCTTCGAATACTCCGCTAACGGCAGCGGCGCATCGGAGGCACCTTTCCGTGAGAACCCCTACCCTGTCCGCTGGCGGGACCATAACGGCACCGGTCGGGCTGACTGGCCCGACGCGGCCGGCATCATCGGCGCGTCGGGCAGTGAACTCGTGTGGCCGCGCGAGTTACAGAACAACAGCTTCTTCCGTCGGCAGGGTAAGGGTAACGGGGACGGAGCCGGGGACTTCGCCTCTCTGAAGGAGCTTGCCACCGAGCGTTCAGAATATCTACGCAACGTCCTTATCAGGGCTCACCAGTACCTTGTCGCCAAGTTCGACGCTGACGGGTTCCGAATTGATACCCTCAAGTACATCGAACCGGAATTCGCGCGCGTCTTCGGCAATGCCATGAGGGAATACGCACTGAGCATCGGCAAGAAAAACTTTTTCACGTTCGGCGAGATTTACGACAACGAGGAAAAAATTGCCTCATACATTGGCCGGAATTCAATCAGCGATTCCTCTGACCTCATCGGAGTCGATGCCGCGCTGGACTTCCCGCTGTTTTATGTCCTGCCCTCAGTGTCCAAAGGCCTACAGCCCCCGTCGGCGCTGGCAGGAATTTATGACTACCGCAAGAATGTCCAGCGCGGAATACTGAGTTCCCATGGCGATGCCGGCAAATTCTTCGTGACTTTTCTGGACAACCACGACCAGTACCAGCGGCTCTACTTCACCGATCCCGCAGATCCACACAAATTCGACGATCAACTCACTTTAGCCGTCGGATGCCTGTTCGCGCTGCAGGGCATCCCCTGCCTCTACTACGGGACTGAGCAAGGGTTAAACGGTAGCGGAAGAGTCCTGGAGGCCGTTCGCGAGGCACTCTGGGGAAAACCCAGGGCCTTTGATCCCATCCACCCGTTCTACCAAACCATCCAACAGTTGTCCGAAGCCCGTCGGCAGGTGCCGGCCCTGCGGTACGGGCGGCAGTATTTCCGGCCGGTGTCAGGCAACGGCACAGATTTCGGCATCTCCCAGTTCTTGGGCGGCGTTATATCCTTCTCGCGGATTCTCAATGATGCGGAGATCGTCGTGGCCGCAAACACCAACACCGTGTCCAGCTGGAATGGCCGGATCCTCGTCGACAGCATCCTGAACCCAGCTGGAAGCACCTTCTCCGACGTCTTCACGAATAAGGCAGCACCCGGGGCACCGGGACAGGTGAGCACGGCACACGGCTTGGCATCGGTGGCCCTAGAACTACGCCCGCTCGAGATCCGAATTCTGGAACGCTCATCTTGAAGCGACCGTCGAGGGCTTTGCCGCCCACGGCGCCTTCCCTGATATGCGCCTCGACCAAGGCCTACCTAGGAGGCCGCCTGCGGAAAAACGGGCTGCAGATATCCGAGGTCGATGGTGGGCAGCGTTGGGCTCCCGACCACACAGGAGGATGAGGGTACCGTGACCACAAACTCGCCATCGTTCTCGTCCCCGACCGCAATTCACCCCAAAAATGCAGTACACCGAATAAACTCGCGAAATATTTTCACTCCGCTGGAGCGCAGGTTTCTGGGAGGCAGAAGCATATGACAGAGCTTCAAAACGGAACCCGTTTCAAGACGCCCGCAACAACAGGGTTGGTCCGCCCGCGCCTGGGTGCTGACTATGGCGACGGATCGGGACCGCGGTTGGCTTTGGTGATCGCACCGGCCGGCGCAGGAAAGACAACGCTCCTGTCTCATTGGGCGGCCCAGGCCGATGGCCGTGTTGCCTGGTTTCGGAGTAGCAGGCTGAACGCGGAATCGGGACAGCTACTTTCCTGCTTCAGTGAAGCACTGGCGGCCGGGGGTGGCGCCGGTCATCCCCGAACCATGGCCGACCTCGTATCGGCCAGTGAGGATCTCGCAGAAGCTCTGTACTTCATCGTCGACGACGTCCATGTGCTGGCAAACACCAGCGCCGAAGCGGAACTTGACCAACTCCTGACGCTGCCGTCGCCCAGTCTGCACTTCCTCCTCGGAAGCCGCTGTTTCCCCGGATTCAACCTCGCGAAGTCCGAACTCCAATCCGCCGTAACAGTCAGCGGTGACGATTTGAGGTTCAGACCCATCGAGGTGGATCTGCTGTTCCGCAGGGTCTACCGAAAACCTCTCACCCCGGCTGGTGTTTTCAACCTCACCGAGAAAACAGACGGCTGGGCTGCTGCCCTACATCTGTTCCATCTGGCCACGACGAGCCACTCGGCTGTGGAGCGGCGACGCGCGGCAGAATCGATCAATCCTACTTCCAGCCTCGAACGGGACTATTTTTCCCAGCATTTTCTTGCGGGTATCCCGGCTCAAATGACGGAGTTCCTGCATCGAACATGCTTTTTTCCCGTCCTCACTCCATCGCGTTGCGACGCACTCTTGGGGTTTGTCGATAGCCGCACATTACTCCTCGGGCTGGAACGGTTGGGTATCATTTCGACGGGCGATAACGGAGTAACATACCGCGTGCCGCATCCCCTCCGCCAGCAGCTAGTTGCCAGCTGGGCTGATGGCGGGGCGCGACTTGCCGCAGATTCACGTCAGGACAGCGCCGCTATCTTAGAACAAGAGCGGGCTTACGGACTCGCTCTCGAATTGCTGGCTGAGGGACAGGACTGGGAGCAGCTGCGCAACCTTCTGCGTCGGGTCGGAGCATCTGCTGTCCAACCAGGCGGCTGCCGATGGGCTTCCCATTTGCCTGAATCGTTAATAATTAACGAACCCGTTGCGGCATTAGCCGCGTCCCGCCAGCTATTGGACGACGGCTGCATTATGGCCGCCTCTGCGACCGCCTCACGGGTAGAACAGCTCACCACCGACCCACAGTGCCTGAAACTGGCTAACGAGATCCACCTTTTGGCGGACGTCTGGGCAAATGATGGTGCCTACGCCGACTCAGGACCTGCAGCCAGCTTACGCGCCGCGTCCCGTTGTCGCCCCAGCGCTGTGGCACAGGCCCTGTCCGGTCAACCCTCAGCGCCGTATGCACTGGCCCGAGGGCTAGCCCTCCTCCTTGCTGGAGATCAGCGGGCATCGCTACCTTGGCTACGCCGCACAGCCGAAAGCCTGGGAGTCGAACCCGCGGCAGCTCTGGCGGCGCAGTTGGTCCTCGCTGTTTTTGGTCCGGAGAATTCGACAACAGCCGCCGACTCCCGCACCGCAGAAGTCGACGCTGTGCAGCGACAAGCCGCCCACTTTGGCCTCACATGGCTCGCCCGCGTTGCGCGCGGGGTTCAGGCAGCATTCCCTGGTACCGCCTCCTCGCAGGCTGCGGTTCAGACTGTGATCGAAAGTTGCGAGGGGCGAGGCGATGAATGGGGGGCAGCCCTCGTCGCTGCAGCGGCAGCACACCTGCGGCTACACTCCGGCAGAGCAGATCCCGCAGCTTTTGAGGAACTGGCACTCCGCTTCCGCCGACTGGGTGCTGGCACATTGGAAGCATGGGCACACTCCGCGCAAGCGCTCGTCGCAGCCTCAGTGGATCTTCCGGAAGCTGTGGATCGACCCCGCGCTGCAGAGGCTTTCGCCCGTGCGGCCGAAGTACCTGGTGCTTTGGCGGTGGCATACGCCGCCATGGCACTGCAGAGTCCGGAGAACTACTCAGACCTCATGCAGGCGGCAATCGAAACGGCAAAGTCCGCAGGACTCATGTGTCGGCCTTGGACCTGGTTGGCCTCGGAGGCATCGCCCGCCTTCCGCCAAGGCGGGCGGCGACCTGCCAGGATTGGTGGGCCCCTACAGAATTCCCCGGATAGGCCAATACGGTTTCACCATGATCGTATTCACGCAGCGCCGGTGCCAGCCAGCGTCGAGGTGCGTTGTTTTGGGGGATTCCGGCTCCGGCTCGACGGATGGGACGTGGACCTCGCCCGTGTAAGGCCACAAGCCAGAACGGTCATGCGGATTCTGGCCATGAACGCAGGCCGCCCTGTCCACCGTGAAAGTCTTGCCGGGATACTGTGGGCGGATCTCGACACAGCTTCCGCCCTTCATAATCTGCAGGTCAGCATTTCCAGCCTCCGACGCGCGCTTCAACTAAGTAACCCCACTCCGTGCCAACCGTCTATTGCGCGGCATGGCGAGGCGTACGCCTTGGTGCTCGCTGGGCAGTCAACATTCGACCTGGTCGAGTTCGATCAGGCTGTGCACGATGCGTATTCGGCGCGAGTAGAGGGCGACCATCGCCGCATGGCAGCCGAACTGCGCCGTGCCGTTGAACTGTACTCCGGTGAAGTACTTCCGGAGGACGGTCCGGCGGAGTGGGTGATCGACACACGCGAGCGATACCGACTTCGCGCAGCCGAATCCGCCGCCATGCTGGCAAACGCGGAACTCGCGTTCGGTAATACCGCAGGGGCTGCCCGGGCCGCATCACGCAGCGTCGAAATCGATCCCTGGCGGGACGAGTCATGGCGCACTCTCGTGGAGGTACTCCGCCATTCCGGCGACCTAGCCGCCGCCGAGCGCGCACACCGACGCTACCAGCTGGTCCTCCGAACCCTAGGGGTCGCTGTTGATGCAGTCTCCGGTTATGGTGAAAAGGACGTCAGCGCATTCCGGGCAGTCTTACCCAGCGACGGGTGCCCGCATCCCGGCCGGATCCCCCGATCCACATCCTGAGCTCTACCGCGCTACCAGATCGGCGCCTTCATAGAAGTTGTACGGACGGGGCACGTGCGATGGGGTCAGGCCGCATGTCCTTAGCAGAGCCGAGGGCAGTCTGCAGCAGCCGGATCCGCTTCTGAACATTCGTCAAAGCGACCTTGGCCAGCCACGCCTCCATCTCGATGGCGCGCATAGATCAATTGCGCCGGGTACGGTCCCGACGGTCCTCATTGGGGAATTGCGGCTCCACGTCCATGCCATTTCTTGTTGGTGTCGTTGAACTTCAGTTCCGAAGGCGTCAGTTGTATGCGGAACGGAATGCCTGGCCGTCCTCCCACCTTGATCAGGAACATCCCCTGCCCCGGAGGCTCAGGCGTGCGGCCAAGTGAATCCCAAGCGGGCGGATCCTGCCAGGAGACGAGTTTCTGCTGCTCTTGCCCCGACAGCGGTACGGCTTGCGTGAGCATCGCCATCTCTGAACGTGGCAGCCCCCCGCAAATCACCATGCCCGAACGCTCCACGAAGCCTTTCGCCTTCACGCGGTCGCTTTCGGCAGGAAGCGCCAACAGATCACTCATTGTGTGCGAAACCATGGCCTGACCGACGCCGACAGTCCGATTCAATCGCGTCAGCGCATCTACGCGGTCCACTATTCCCTGCCCTGCACGAAGGACGCGCCACAGTTCGTCGAGTACCACAAAGTAGTTTCGGCGCGGTTCCAGCCCGGCATCTGCGAGCGCGTTGGCTACATTGATGGTTCCGAAGCCGTAGGACCAGCAGGCGAGCATAGCGGCGGCCTGTAGATCGGCGTCCATCTCGCTGATGCCGGAAACATCGAACACCACTGGCCGGTCCCGGCTCATCGGGACACTGGTGGGTCTGGCAAAAAGCTCCCCCAGTTTTCCTCCGCAGGCCAGTCCCATTAGCGTAGCTTCAAGTGCCCTGGTTTCCCGCAGGTACACATTCATGTCCCCGCGGTCCAGACTTGCTTGACGGACAGAGTCAGGGGCTTCCCTGATGACTTCCAGGAGGTCTGCCAAGACCGGCACGCCTTTCAGGCGGTCGTCCAGCAGTCTCAGGGCGCGGTCCAGAATGGTCTGTTCTTGGTCTGTCGGTGTGGTGTTACGGCTGATGGTTATCAGCGCCACGGCCATATTGAGGCGCCGGCCGTGCGCATCTGCCATCAGGGCGGCACGTGCTCTTCCCGTTAGGCGGGCCGCTGCAGCCGACGCTTCGCCTGGATCCAAGATATTGAGGTGGCCGCGCCCACGCCCTAATGGAATTACCTGTCCATTCAGCGCCTCAATGAGGTCCACATAGTCCGGTTTGAGATCGCCGAGGATCATGGGCATGACCCCTTGGCCGGCAAGTCCGAGGACCATGCGTCGGACCAGTGTCGACTTGCCCAGTCCTGGCTTGCCGAGAACGAAGACTGACGGATTAGAGATCAGCTGCGCTCTTTGAAACCAGCTGACCGGGTCGCAGCAAACAGTGGCATTAGTCTCTTCGTGGCGTCCGAGCGGTACACCGATCATCGGCGCTGAGGTTCCGGCAATGAACGGCCAAAGGCCGCAGACCTGGACCGTGGTTCCGCGCCATTCGGGCGCCGGTTGTACCCATGCGGCGACGCCGCCACCGCGCTGTCGCCATCCTCGTGGTCCCGGCTTCGGTATACCGAGCTGGCCTTGTGCCCTTCCCCTCCCGGAGTGCCGCCAGCTCACAACGCCTCCCTAAGCTCGCTCGGAAGCATGACGTGGCGGGGAAGCACCAGTCCCAAGGGCAACGATGCCGCAAACGCGGTGTCTTGGGAACCGTACGCCCTGCGAAGCAGGATCCGCGAAGCCCCGCTTGTCTGTTCCACGTCGGCGACAGCATCCGCAAGCTGTCCGCCGTCGAGAACGGTTGCTGTGACGACCATGCCGAAGTTCACTAAACCTGCCCCTTGGGCTTCTTCGGCTGCCGTCCGGGCCGCAAGCCGGGCATCCACGAGGGCCCTTGCACTCGGGCGATTCGCTGACGAGATACGGACGTTGGCGTTGTTCTGGTCGCGTTCGACCATTTGGGCGGCTTTGGCGGAGTCGATGGGCCGGTACAGGAGGGAGACCCGCTTTCGAGCGACGTCAATGCTCGGCGACAGCAGTCTGGCAAGAACGCCGGAATGCACGGAACCGCGGGGCGCGCCGGTCATGGTCCATGACACGGAGAAAGCGCCGTCGTGCCTGTACATGTCCCAGCGCGCCTCGGCAGCGACTGGGCCCACGTCATCCCAGGAAAGCGTCAGGGGGCGGCCTGAAGCGTGAGCCTCGTCAATAGTCCTGCCTGCGGAAGGGTCATAGGACACACGGACAACCTCGCAGAGCTCCTGCGCCGGCATGAGCCGGGCGATTCCGGCACCAGTGGTCTGAAGTCTCTGGCAGAGGCCTGGCAGCCTGGCGGCAAGATCTTGTGCCATTTCGTCTGGCTTCCTGCGCCGGGCGCCGGGGCGAACCGCGGCATTGAACGTCAGCGCAATCCATGCCCGAACAGCTGCGGAACCCTGAGGATAAAGTGCCATTACCTCACGGAGCATCGTCTGTGCGGCTTCAGGTGCGTCGTCAACCAACTGGGAATCGATCTCGCTGCATAGTCGGTAGCCAGAATCTGGGGACGTTTCGATGGTCACGGATGCAGCCGCCACGCCCGATTCATCGGCAAGCGCAGTGAGCCAACCGCCCCAATTTGCCACCCATGCGTCGATCTGCTCGGAATCTACAAGGGCTGCGCCGTCCGGTTCTGTGGACATAACGGCCGTATAGTGACCTGTTGTCGGCAGATGCAGCAGTGCAAAAAGCCTGCCGTACGTGTCCGGGAACTCATACAGGAGAGAGCTGGCGGCGAGCCCCGGCAGCTGAAAGCGGCCGCAGTCCAATGCACCGATCGGACCGGCGCGATATAGGTTCATCCCGCGCCATCGGGATAGGGTGTACACGCCCAGCCCGCCCACGCGGCTCGCGAAGGAAACCCCGTGTGCATCCTGCATTGTGAAGAAGGCGAGGGCGGCGGTGAAGCACGCCATTACGGCCATGCCGGGAACAAGGCCCCATAGAGCAAACGAGAGAATGCCAGCGAGGAGGCCGACGAACAGGATTGCAGTTCCTAAGGCTCCAAGGTCGGCGAGGCCTGCTGCTCGTGGGCGCCGCCAGTTGCCGTAGCGGGGCTCGGTGAATGCTCGGTCATCGCTGGTCATGTTCCCCGCCCGGATTTGTGCGTCACCTGTAGTTTTTCGGGTTTCCGTTGGTGTTCCGCCATCGCCAGGCGGAGATTTATTTCCCGTTCCAGGGCCCCGTGGTAGCGAGCGGGTTGTGTGAGACCTCGGGGGTCCACGCCCGTGCCTTCAAGATCCGTTTCATGCACAGCGCCAGGCGCCCCTTGCGGGACGTTGGCGCCTTGGACCCGTGAGCCGTCCGGTTGCGAGCTTCCGCGGGCAAGGGCGGTGACGTCGCCTTGTCCAGAGATAGCCCCCTTGGCACCTCCGGGGAGCCGCATCGTAGGTTCAGCGCCCGAGGGATGACCAGCGTTCAGGGTGCCCGCCGATAGCGACGGCGTACCGCCAAATCCGCGCAGCACCGCGCCGCCGGCAACCGCAGTCCCGCCAGCCTCAGACCCTGCACCTCGCGGATCGCTCCGGCGCCAGCCATCAACTGTCGCGACGGCCAGAGGAGCTGACAGCCGTAAGAGGGCGGGCAGGGCTAGGAGGGCAAAGATCATCAGAACGAGGCCTGTGACGGAATTTACGACGGCTTTATCAGTTGAGCCCTCCTCCGCTGCGGAGGCTGGGCCGGAATTCATATCGGTTAGCCGGAACGCCAAGGCGTATGCTGTGGCCGCGGCTGGCTCATAGAGAATGAACGCAAAGATCCAGGCGAGGCTTCTCTTAAACATCAGTCTCCCCGATTCAGTCACAGTCAGGGCGGCCATCGTGGGCAGAATCCCTGCGAGCAGCAGTAATACGGCACTTCTAAGAACAAGGAAGGCGATTTGGAGAAGGCCTGCAACAGTGGTCGCCAGACCCATGAGGATTACCATGAACGTCCCTAGAGGCTCTCCCGGTGGACGAAATACTGCCTTCAGGCCGGCGCTGAATCCTGCACCCCCGGTGGCATGATGGACGATCCATCCTGAGAATCCTCCCGACGCGGCAACGAGGAGGGCAAACATGGCCAGGGACGTACCTGACACCAGCGTGAGCGTCGTCAGCGATCGCAAAGTGTCCCGTAATGGGGCGCCTCGGTGCTCCCACACGGTACGGATACCACCAACTACGACAGACAGAACCGCCAGAATGGCGGTCCAGTACCACAGACTGTCCTGCAGGAAGAGGGCCGTCTTGAATTGGTCCACCGCTGCCTCGGCGGCGGACATCTGTGTCCAGAAGGCTGCCAACGCTCCGAGCGTCTGACCGGTAGCTTCGGCGACAGCAGCCGCCATGTCATGGATCGCAGTGCCGAGGTCACCGTCGGACCAGCGACTGGCGTCGCTGGCGCCGCGGCAAAAGATATCCCATTCTGTACATCCCGCCACGTCAGACGCCGCCCCAAGGAATGTATTCACGCAGGTTCGCGATTTGGCTGACGCCGGGGTTACCCGAGCCGGGCAAGACAACTTTCCAGTCCCCGTCCTCCCACACGAGCTTTGTCGGCAGCGATCCCATGCTCCCGTCGTCGCGTTGAACAGCGAGGTCAAAAGTGGCGGCCCTCGCCTCATAGGCTCGCAGGATGAAGCCCTTGAACTGAAGCTTTATCTTGCGACCCGGCGGCGCTAGGGGCCTTCCTAATGCGATGCCTGTCAGGACGGCATCGCGTCCGGGACCGCGCGCGGTGAGCTCCCGGTAAGCGCGGTCGGCATCACCGTTGAGGCCGGTCGCCCAAAAGTTGGCGGCTGCGAAGAGGGCACCCGCCGGACTCCGCGCAAAGCAGGTCCGGAAGCCCGTGGCATCCACCGTACCGGGACCTGAGGTACGCGATGCTGCAGGAACGGCCATGCTTCCCACTAACTGCCAGTTGCCTGCCGGTCGGGCACCCAATGCCGTTTCGTTGCCGGCCGGGAGGCCGCATACGCTCGCGCCGGGATTCCCTTTCTGTGCTGGGCGGTCGGACAGGACAAGCGATCTTGGTACGGCTCCGCCAGGGGCTGTTTCACGGCCACCGGAGGCTTCCTTGTTCTCGCCGGTCAGGCCAGAAACTGGCCCGAACCTCGGGACGGATATCATAGCCGCAGCCAAGGTGAGCGCCAGCATCAAAGCAGCAGACACTGCGAACCCGACCCTGTCGTGCTGGCTGAGAAATTCGCTGTCCATCCCGGCCGCTGCCTTTCCTTAGTCGAATCATCAGACGAAGGCTGTGACAAGTCCGGATGCACCGACTACCAGGACGCATCCAATGAGTGTCCAACCCAGCCGCGCGAGGCCGTCACCGC
Source organism: Arthrobacter sp. NPDC057009 (assembly GCF_042673905.1). Classification (NCBI taxonomy): domain Bacteria; kingdom Bacillati; phylum Actinomycetota; class Actinomycetes; order Micrococcales; family Micrococcaceae; genus Arthrobacter; species Arthrobacter sp. NPDC057009. Next base: position 86,348 of record NZ_JBHUSB010000015.1, on the reverse strand, counting down.
CTTCACCGCGCCTAATCTGCAGCATCATGGTGATGCCGGCGAAGATCACGCCCAGAACTCCGATGGCGAGGCCGGTCCAGGCGGCCCAGCGCAAGATGATTAACAATCCCTCGGCACCTGGTGGCGCCACTCCCCTTCCAGGGTCCGGGATGCTAAACGCAGTGGAGGCGAGCATCTGAAGATTGGCTATGACAACGTTCATCTCCTGTGCCTTTCATCGCACTAAACGTCTGGTCCAATTAACGCCAGCCGACCAGATGGCGGCTACTCGGCCAAGCCCTGGCTTTGGTGCAGGCCTCCGCGTGCAGGGGGACATTGATTGATGCGCTGCTGAACTATCGAAGCTGCACGTTCGGGCTGGTAATCATGCCCGGGCTGTCCGCGGAGTCCCGCAGCGATTGTTCCGATTAAAGCCCACACAGGTCCGAGCGTTCGTTCGCACTCCGGGCATCAGACAGTGGTCCCGTAGTGGAAATGCAGGGAAGCCAAAAATATACGGGGCGCAGCCACCCGCTGGGACTAACGTCCGCCCCGTTGACCGTCGTCGAATGCCCTTCAGGGAAGCGTTAATCCTTCACTTACGAGCACCAGAGCTACCCCTCCGGTACGCCTCAAATCCCCGCCACGAGCAAGCGGCGCAACGAGTGCACTCCCTCCGCCCCGCCGATGTCCTTTGGAGCGCTGGTTCGGGCGGGGCGCATGTCCCAGAATGGGATCAGGCTTTCGGCCCGCAGCTTGTATCAGACAGGAATCGGTTGCATGCCAATGAATCCGGCAAGGCTGGGCGGACTGGCAGTTTTGAATCTGCTACTCATACTCGCCTTGGTCTTCACCACAACAACCTTGACAGCGTATGGAGGTCGGAGATCCACGGCCTTTGGCTGCCCGGATCCACAGGAAGCGGGGATGGCCACACCGGAAAATAGAGGTCCTAACGCTTCAGCGGTCGAGGTTCCAGGGTATTCGGGTGAGCAGCTGCACAATGCGCGAGTCGTCATTGGTGCAGGGCAGGCACTCCGGCTGAACACAAAGGGTATTGCCATCGGTGTGATGACGGCCATGGGTGAATCCAGCCTTCTTAACCTGGCTCACGGAGACGCCGTCGGTCCGGATTCAAGGGGGCTTTTCCAGCAGCGCGCCAATGGCGCGTGGGGCAGCGACGCCGATCGCATGAATGCCGCGGTCAGCTCGGCCAACTTTTTCAAAGCGCTCCAAGGAGTGGACGGCTGGGAAGACCTCAGGCCTACAATCGCTGCCCACCGGGTCCAGCGGAACGCCGACCCCTACCACTACGAGAAATACTGGCCCGAAGCACTTAGGCTCGTCTCCGCACTTCTGGGGGTGACCGGGCTGCAGGACTGCTATGGAACGGGGCCACGTCTTACCGGCCGGGGCGACGACCTGCCGTGGCGCAATTCGGTCTACTGCCAACTCGACACCACTTGCCCCGCCGCAGCCGTCAGTCCCCTGGGGATGTACAACCGCGAATGCGTGGATTTTGCGCTCTGGCGGCTCAACTCCATGTCTTCTTCGACATCGTCCCCATGGAAGCTACACAATTCCCTACTTGGCTTGGGAAATGCAATGGACTGGGAGGCCGGGTGGCAGCGCCATGGATGGGAGACAGGCAACGAACCCCGTGTTGGGGCTATCGCATTCTTTAGTCCAGGAGTGGCAGGCGCCGGCAAGTTAGGACACGTTGGAGTGGTTTCCGCAATCCGCTCCGACGGACGGGTCACTATCGAGGAATACAACGGCAAGCCGCCGCCCAACGACCATCGGTACGGCATCAGGTCCATTCGAGCGGAGGAAGCAAGTTCGTACCTGTACTTTCCCGAGGCGTTCGAACCATGAACGCTGCCCAGCAGTCTCAGAGCGCAACGCCCCGGCGGGTGCGCCAGGCCGCCCTGGTCACGTCACTGGTTCTCATCTGTCCAATCTATTGGACTTCGTGCACGCAAACTCCCACCCCTGAGAGAGTGACTCCCACCACAATAGTGACGACAACAGCCGCCCCCCGGGCTCCTCTTCAGGTGGGCCAAGCCCCGGCCACGCCGGCCACCAAGTATGTTGAACCGGTCTGGAACGAGGCTTCCGAAAATGCTGCACGGAGCGTTGCTTTGAGCGTCATGAATGATTTCGCCCGCGTTGACCGTGATGCCGATGCATGGTCCAACGCCCTTGCCCGCTGGCTCACACCGCAGGCTGTCAGCGATTTCGTGGACACGGACCCCGCAGAGGTGCCTGTACGGGAAGTCATCGGGCCTCCGAGGCTGATCGTCGACCCAAACAACGGCTTCGGCGTCACGGCGATGGTGCCTACGGACACTGGGGAATACACGGTAAGGCTGCTGCGGCAGTCTGCGGAGCACCCGTGGAAAGTGACACGAATTGCGCCTCCTGGGTAAGAATCATGGCAACCTGCCATGGAACGCGATCCGCGCGAGCCGTAAAGCGGCTTCCTCCTGTTTGGAAATGGACCCAGCATTGGAAAACGGTGCAGCTTAACGTTGCCGCGCGCATCGGACCCGGCTGCAACCGCCGGGAGCAGCGCCGTCATGCATCATCCTCAGTAGTCATGCATCATCCCCAGTACTTGGGCGTTCGGCTCACTCTGGCTTTTCCGTCAAACCCCGGAAAGCGCGGTCAACTACCGTGCCAGGATCTGCACCTCAGGGACGGAGACGGCTGACCTGCCCGATGGTTTCGTCGAGTCCCTGTCTCGCGGCCACGTCCTTCAGTCGTCGTTTGTCGTCCGCCGGGGCTGTCTTTGCCGAAGGCGATGACTTCCACATTTGCATTGGGTGTCGTTCGTTGAGGAAGACGTTCATGTCGCTAGACGCACCGTTGCTTATGAATATGTGTGTGAGACGAGGGCTAGCCCATGTCCGGCCCAGGATTCAGTGCCCAACTCCACGCCCGTGATGCTCTGAGCGCGCTGGGTCAAGGTTGCAAGATTATCCTGGAGCCAGTTTACTACGTCGGCAATTTCAGTCCTGAAGAAGTAGGCAGCACCGACAGCAAGTCCGACCACCGCCAGGAAAGCCACTAACCTGAAGGGAAACCGCCTCCGTTTACGCTTTGGCCGGGTCCCTGCCGGTGGTGGCTTTCTTGCGGGGCGGCTCAGGAGACGCCGCCACCACGGAGGAGTCGGCACCACAGCTGCCTCTTTGAGGCTGGCTGCACATCGCCGACAAAAGCTTCGCTCAGGCTTGTTGCCGGCCCCGCATCGGCCGCAGACCAGTTCGCCAGGGGCCGGAGCGATTGCATCACGGTGTGGCGGCGGACGGTCAGGAACTGGGTCGGCCGGGCGGCCAGGTTTTACTTCGCCCAGCCCGGCGTCCGCCTCCTCTGGCGGATTACTACCTGCGGTTACAGAATCGGTCCGTTTCTGCGCCGTGATGATCGTAGGGAACGGTTCTTGAGTGCCGGTCGAAGTCCGCGTGCCCGACGACGTGCGTAACACTGGCCCGGATTTGTCCCCCGAGTCGTGCGGATGGCGGGGCGCGTGGTCCGGCGGTGGCGGGAGCTTGGGCATGAGAACGGTTTCCTTGACCGACCCGGGATCCGTTCGTGACTTGGCGATGTCTGCAGGTCCCTTGTTCCCCGTGTCGCCACGCTCCCTCTGCCACACGAGATAGGCTCCGCAGTTGCTGCAGAAGCTTTCACCGTCGTTGTTCGGGGTACTGCAATCTCCGCAGATCAGCACCTTGGGGCTCCTCAGGAATTGTCAGGCAATAGGGTGACTCTGGGCAGTATCTCCAGCGTGTGGGGGACGTGGGCCGGCTTCGCGGCGTTGATGACATGTTCCAACCGTGGAACGCTTACGTCCTCCCGCGAAGCTGCAAACACCTGAATATGTAGAAACGGAGCTCCGCTGCCCGGAAAATCCGCACCCGGAGTCGACGACCAGGACGCGCCACCGCTATCCTCGATCCGCACATCCAGGACCCCTCCGACGGCAAGCCGGACAGCGTCTGCCACCCCGGGGACGGTTCCGCGGCGGCGGTGGATCATTGCCGCGTTGGCAACCACATCGCGCCGTTGCACTGCTGACCACGTCTCGTCCAGTCTCACTCCTACCCAATCGGCCAGCCAATCCAAGAAATCCTCGGGAGCAAGCCGCGGGTCTATGTATGAGGCCAGCCCGTCCAGTGTTGTGAATACCGGAGCCAGTGCGTCGTCGAATGCCATCAGGAACCGCTGTAGGAATTGGTCTTCCTGGAGGACTGCGGGGAGCCGCGGCGCCAGTGGCACCGCGCTTGGCAGGCCCTCAACCATTCCGCGCATCGACGGCTCCTTCCGAAACACGTACTTGGTGGTCGACGGAAAACACCAAGGCGTTCCGCTCGAGTTCGACCCGCTGCAACGGCTCGCCCCGCCGGCTGGTGATGGGATTCGCGGCGAACACCAGCACTTCGTCCACAATCTCAGTTCCGGACATGCCCTGAAGAACCGCGTGGACTTCCCCGGCATGGACCGGACGACCAAACGGCCAGCCTTCGCCGTCGGGACCGCCACGGATTGGGTCGAAATATCGATAAAGGGCCCGGAGAGCATCCCGCTGCAGGACCTCCCGTGAGACCCGGGGACGGGCCGTGAGCCTGGCTACAACGGTGATTCCACGGTAGAAAGGCGGTTCCACGAGAACCCGGGCCCCGACGGGCCGCCGCGCGTCGAGATAGGACGCGACCTCCGAAAGCGTCTGATCGTCTGGTACCAGGTCTTCGAAGGCGAGGCGCTCCTCCTTGTCCGGAACGGCGGCGGGAACCACTAGCACCCTCACACCGCCGGCTTCTTCGTCGGCCGTTGCAGGGATGCATCGGACCCGGGCGATATCTGGGGCGGCCCGCTTCGCTAGTTGCTCGTAGTCCTCAGCCGTGATCGCCCGATCACGTGTACGCAGTGCCAGCGGGCCACGGACCTTGGCCTGTTCAATTGTTTCCTGAGCGACACCGCCGTGGGCCGCCCGGCGGTTCTCGACGCTGTTGACAAATGGGATGGTGGACCTTAGTACAGACACGGCCCGCGCTGCGACGTTCCCTTTCGGGCCGCCTCCCGTCCTGTAGTGCGGGACCCTGACCGGGCTTCCGGCCGGGGGCACGGCCCCGTAGTAGCGAAGGGACCCGTCAGGTTCCCGGACAGCGGGAGGGAAATGCACTGTACCGGCAGTGCGGTCAAGTGCAACTACATGATCATCCGGGCCACATCCGGCAAACGAATCCACTTCCCTCCAGGAATCCCAGCCGGAGCCGGAGGCAACCTCAACAAAGAAGTCGTCCGTGCCAGGAACCACCGGGCGACGGCCCAGCTCAAAGCTCTCTCCCGGGATGCCCTCCGAGATGCCGATGACCTCGTCGGTCATCGTCTCAGCATGGACGGCGGGCACCGACCCGCCGATCGTGAATGCGCCTGCAGACCTCACTGTGGGAGAGGCGCTGTAGGAGGGGAAGCCGGGGGTCGGCTCCACAACGCGGCATCTAAGCCACCCTGCCCTTGATCCACCCACAACGGAGGCACGGTGCTTGTGCGGCAGATGAATGATGACATCACCGGACCGGTTGAGGCCGCCGGTTCCGTCGCCGTCCAATTCGCAGGAAACCCATGCGGCACCATCCCATGCTTCCCACAGCAGCGGCGGGTTCCGTGGATTGACCCCAACGCCCCTGACCTCGCACTCAAACCGCAGGGCCACGGCGCAAGATGGCGCCTGATCGTTGAGCCCGAGCAGCAGAACGTCGCCGGGCACTGGAGGAGTGCTGAAACAGGCGAATTCGCCGTCTCCGTGCATTGCCTCCGCGTGTGGCACCGGAGCCCCGCCGTCGGCTTGCGCCATGACATGGGCCAGGCGGCGCGGTGGAATCGTCAGCTCCCGCGTGGTGCTAAAAACTATGGCCTCCTCCTCCTCGGTGCGCCGGGTTGAAGCTTCTGTTCCCGGCGGAATAACGACGGCATCGGGCTGGGGAGCCGAGAGCCGCATCAAAAGCTCGACGGTGGCTGCCGTTGGCGGGTGGAGGGTAACTCCGAGTAGGTCCAGGAACGCGACGTATAGGCGGTCGGGCACGCGGTTGAGCCGATAAAGCAGCTGATCAACCATGAAGGCGAAGGATTCGATAAGCGTCACGCCCGGGTCGGAAACGTTGTGGTCCGTCCATTCGGGGCAGTAGTTCGCCACTAGACGCTTCGCATCGTCCACAAGGTCTTGGAAGCGGCGGTCATCAAGATTGGGCAGGGGCAGCATCAGTACTCACGCTCTTCGCCGTTGCGCGGAATGACGTAGAACGGGAATACAAGGTTTCGTGGGTCGTTCGTGCCCCTGATGGTGTAGTGAATGTCGATCAACAGCACCCCGTCATTTGCCCCGTCAAAGTGCACCTGCACCTTTTCGAGCTCGATTCGGGACTCCCAGCGGTTAAGTGCGACTCGGACCACATAGGCGATGTCTCCGGCTGTTGCGGCATCGGCGGGCGCAAAGACATAGTCGTGGATGGCGCATCCAAATTCCGGACGCATAGGCCGCTCCCCGGGCGACGTTGCCAAGATGAGATGGATGCTTTCTTCGATCTCGCGCTGATCATGAACCAAGGCGATGCCGCCTGTACTATCTGTGCGCAGCGGGAACCCCCAGCCGGCGCCAATGAATTCCTGTCCCACTCTTTCCGTCCTTTCGTCAGTCAGAGGCCCTCGGTTCGGGGAGTCAGTTGATACGCACTACGCCGCCTTTGACCGTTGTCGTGGCGCCACCGGTCAACTCGGCTGTCGCGTCTGCTGCCACTTTCACATTTGGTGCTTTGAATTCAGCTGATGCGCTGCCTGCAACCGTTACGGTGGCCCCTCTCAACTCCAAGCCGGTCGAGGCTTCGACGGTCACCTTCCTGCCCCTGATAAGCACCTCGCCCGTGGACGTCACGACTGAGACGTCCTTCTTCGCCGTAACGTTGACCGGCCCTTCGGAAAGCACCTCAATCGCCGAATCCGGTTTCTGAACGAGAGAAATTTTTTGTTTTCCGCCATGGGTGCTGACAGTTATCTGCTCGCCTTCGGGAGACTCCAGGAACTCCACCACCATTCCCGTACGGGAGACAAACGCTCGGCGTTGGACGGCCCCGTCAGTGGCTCCTACATGTTCCGCCCATGCTTTGTCCGGCTTGTCTTTGCCGTTGTACAGGCCGCCTAGGACGAACGGTTGCTGGAAACTGCCGTGCCCGAAGGCAACAAGCACTTCGTCCCCGACTTCAGGGAGGACGACGGCGCCACGGGAGGCGCCGGCCCCTGCCTGGACGGTTCGCGCCCACCAGCTCTCGTAGTTGTCGGATAGGACCGGAAACTTTACCTTGACCCTGCCCTGGTTCTCCGGGTCCTTTGCCGCGGTCACCACGGCGTTGACGACGCCGGGCACAGCCGTCCTGTTGCTCGCCCCCGCTGCGACTCCGTAGAGGGAACGTTCGGATTCGTGGCTTACCGCAAAGGTAGTGAGGTAGCCGCTGTCGGGACTGAAATCGTGGCGTGTGGAGCTCAGCGTGTACTTGCCGTCAAACGGCTTCCCGGCGCCTTTCAGGGACACAGCCGCACCCGCTCGCAGCTTTGGGTTTCCCCGGGCAACGCCGTCGAGTTCGGCAAACGCCCCGCTTAGACGGGATGCCAGGGCGGCTGCTGTGGCGTCGCACTGTGCGGCTTGGTCGTAGGCGGTGGCCGGCGCGACGTATCGTGGGCTCCGGAACGTCTTGGCGAGGTCTGCCGGGTTCGCGTCCTTGAGCTCGGCGCTGCGGGTTTTTGCCGGGGCCACGGCGACAATGGCCCGCTTGGCCGCGACGTCCCATCCCCTGACTTCCACGTCGGGGACCTGGTCCGCCGAGGTGACCGTTCCTCGCAGGGCCACCAAGTTGACTCCGCGCTGTAGGATCAAGGGCTCGTTCTTAGCTCCGCGGCCATCTGCCGGGGCTGTGGCCGAGTCTGTGGAGGCCGTAAAGTGCAGCGCGCCTTCGGAGACGGAAAGCACGACGCCAGTTTCAGCAGCTAGCCGATGGAGGAATTCCCAGTCGCTAATTCCATCTTGTGCAACGTGCTGCAAGACAGGGCCTTTTCCGTCGATGATGCCTGCCTTGATGCCGGCCCGCTGCGCGACCTTGCGGACTATGTCGGCTGCGGTGCTCTGCAGGTATGCCTCCACCCTGCGGCCGCGGAACAGTCGGTGGGAATGGTCCAGTCCACGGACGATCGTGTAGAGGCCGTCGTGGTCCATTTCCGTCTCGAGCGCCGTGATTTCCCCGGATAGTAACGGGACCGGGCCTCCCGGTCCGCTCTGTTGAACGAGCAGGTTGACGGGGATGCCGATGCTGATCCCGGCCTTGTTCAGAACGGTTGAGTACTCGTCGTTGAAGCGGAGCACAAAGAGGTCGGGAACGTTGCTACTGTCGTCAACATAGCCGGACACCAGACGCGCGGCGATGTCCGGTGGAAGTGGCTTCCCTGCCACTTCCACCAGGAGCATGTTGCTGAACTCTTCGTTATAGGCCACGGCTAGCGGCCTCCTCGTGCCCGACCGGGTCAGGTAGTGCCGCTGTTGGAAGTTCGCTGACCGCGGGGAGTAATACGGAGGTGCCTGGCCGCAGTCGCATGGGATCATCAATCCCGTTGATGGCCGCCACGGCCCGCCACAGGGCAGTATTTCCGTATTCTTTGTAGGCGATTCCTGCGAGGGTGTCCCCGTCGACCAGGACGTGCATGCGGCGGGGCACCAGACCGCCCGAGGTCGGGTTTTGTTTCGGTGGATCACCGGCTATTTCCTCAAGTGTGACGGTACATGTTGCGCGCACGGGTATTCCCGCGGCTGTAAACAGTGTGTACTTGGCCTGGACGCTGGCCACGTAGGCATGGAATTCGGTGTGCTTACCCCATCTGAACATTACCCATGGCGGGGAGCCTTTCCCCGCCTGCACTGAAGCCGGCGTGGGTGCGCAGCAGTCGAACAGCTGCTGGACGCGCTTCACCACGGAGTCATCTTGTTTTCCGGAGGCGTCGAAGAACATCTCGACTGTGATTTTGGAAGGCATGGCGCCCAGGTATTGCGGCGCTCCAGCCTTTTGGTTGGCCTTTGCTGTCTGGCGTACCCAAGAAGCTGCCTTTCCCAGGCTTAGCTCTTTGGGATTGAACTGGAAATGAATTAGCCCGAACTGTGGGCCAGGTTTGTCCAGTGAGCCGTCGAGAGAGGGTTCGGAGAGGATCAAGTACGCGTGCGAGAGCTTCAGTGCTTCTTCGCCGCCGCGATGGGGGGAACGGCCGGCAGCGACGGCGGCGGCAGCAGCGGCATTATTGTCCTGCTCGGCCTCCGCCCGGGTGGTGAATGCCTGAGTGGTCATCGTCCGCTCCTACTGGCCCATCTTCGAGACGAATCCATGGTGGGCGATCTCCAGCGACTCCATGATGACTTTGGGCTGATCCGGGTTCAATGAAGGTCCTTTCCAACGGACCGGGACCACGTCGTAGAGTTCCCATCCCGCGATCTTCCTGCCGTTCGAGGTCATTACCTCGATGGTGCCTGTGCATCGGGTGTATCCCGTGGCGATGCCGGCAAACCATTTGGCGATCTTCTCCGTGTCCTTCCCCAGCGGTCTGGTCAGGGTGATGTTCGGGTACTTTAGCCGCGTGGGTAGTTGCCAGATAAAGGCGTTGTTCCCGCCTTCCTCTCTGGATTCAATGACCACTTCGCAGCCAAGGCCTTCGCAGGTACTGAACGTTCCCAGGTCAACGCGGTCCAACGCCAGCGTGTACCGGACGCTGACCGCCGTATCGACATCCTCCAGCAGCATGGTTCCTCAGTTCATGTCAGTGCGCAGGCCGCGGCGCTCGCGGTCCAGCAGCATCTCGGCCTTGATACGGCGGATCAGTGGCCCCGTCAGCTGCTTGGCGAGCTCTTCCAGCTGTTCGGGAGTGGTTGACGGGGCAGCCGCGCCTGGGCTCCGGGCGGTACCGTTTCCCCTCGTCGTGGATGCCTGCTGGGCGGTTTCCGCCGGAGCGGTTTCCGCGTAGGTCTGGACGTTAGCCACGGTGTTTGAAGTGTCCGACGTCGCGGTCGCCGAACCCGCGGGGGCCTCGAGGCTCGCGGTCGGGACATCTCCTCTGGCTTCAAATGCGGAGATAGCAGCATCTCGCTGAAGGCCGTCGCTGGCCGCAGCACGGGGGGTCGGTTGTACAGCGAGGCCTAAAGCACGGGGCGGCGACCAACTCTTGTAGGTAGGCGTATAGGCGGAGAGTTCTGCAGCGGTTGTGTTGGCAAGGCCTCCTGCTCGGACAGGAGCGCCCTTAGCATGGGCTTCGGGTGGAAGAAGGAGCGTGGCCGACGATACAGCCGATCGTTGCAGCGTGTCCGGTCCTCTCCCACCTGATTGCGTCCCGGTACCGTTCATGACTGGGCGCGATTTGGCCAGCAGCCCAGTACCAAATGGGAGCCTTTGCCCCTGGCCAGCAATTTCCTCCCTCTCTTTAGCGAGTGTTCGCTGAATGGATCTTCCGACGGCGGCGTCCGGCTCCCGTGGTGCCCCAGGCCAAATATCGGTGGCAGGATCTGCCTCCGATGCGGAGACTGAGGCGATGTCGAAGCCACTTCCGGGGGCACGATCGAAACCGATATCAGTGACGAATCCGGATTCCCAAGGTACTCCGAGAGGCGTCTTGGCTGATTCAGCAGCGTCGCTAGACATGGGCCCAGTCGGCCCGGGCGGCCTGCCGTTGGGAGCGATCTCGTAAGGCCGTCCGCCTGGGCTCGGGGTCGGCGCTGAATCGTGCACCAGCTTCCCTCGCTCCTGTTGCACTGTGGCGGGCATGGCTGTCAGCCGCTGCCACGTTTCCGGCATGGTGCCAGGAGAAGATGTCCGGACAACGCGGAGGACAACAGGAGTGGCTGCTGTCGGAATCATCCGAGCCCGCGGTTCACCCGATGGCTGCGCTGGTTGCGTTGACTGCCCTGACTGGCTGGCTCGCTGGACCGGGAAGACAGGCTGATTCGACGACGAAATCGACCCAACGCTCGGCCCGTCGCTTTGGCGGCTGTGCCGTTGGCCATTCTGGCGTGGTTCGGCTTCGCGTTGGACATAGGCGCTCGCACTATCGACATCACGTTGGGCAGGCCTATCTCCAGCCACGGCCGAGCCGCGCCGGAAATCGACGAGCGGCGGACCGAGGTCGGATTCCGCAGCCGGGTAAACGGATTCTGCTTCAATCGCTGCTACACCGTTCCTGTCTGCTGCTAAGCCAATTCCGGCGGGCTCGGCAGAGATAACGGCGCTAATCGCGCCCCCCGTACGGGCGTCGTCGACATCCGTGCCGCCGTCGGTTGCCTTGCCGGTTGCCTCTCCACTGACAGCAAGTGCCAACCGCGAGGCGACGGGCATCTGCGGCGGGCTGGCTGGACTAGCGTCCGTGAGGCGCGCCTCAGGTCTGGCCTCAAGATCTTCATTGGCAGCAGATTCGTGAGGAACGGCAGTCGAGAAAAGGGTTGCTGCCGTCCCGTCAGGAGGCATCGAAGGCTGTGGTTCGGGCGCGGGGGCTGTCTCGTCAATGGTCTCATTAGTCCGAGGATTGGGCTCCTGGACGGAAGAATGGACGGAGGGTTCAGCGTACCCGAACAGGTCAGTTGTCGAGCGCTGCACAGGCAGGCCCGACAGTCCGTCGGAAGCGCCCGCCCCCGGTCCCGCCGGCTCGTCGGGCTCGGAAAAGGAGAGGGGCATGCCGAGTCCGAGCTTTGACGGATGCGGTACCAGCGGAGACTGCGGCGAAGTCCCGGCCGTGCCGGACGATGTCCGCTGCATAGCGGGTGCCGACGGCAGCGGAACATACGTGGCATGCCCATCGGATGTGCTGCCATCGGTGCGACCCAGGGCCCTTGCCTGTGATGGCATTCGCGTCCGGGAGTCTTCGGAGAGGGTCTCGGAGAGCGGCGACGCGGATGTTGCTGACTTCGGGGCCGATTCCGGCGGAACTGATATCTCGGGTTCCGGTAGCAATCCGGGTTCGTGGAGCGGAATGGTATCCACCTGGAGCGTCGGGAAAGCCTCGGGTTCAGCAGCCAGCAGGGAGGCGCCGGCCGGAATTCCGCCGTCGGGCGCCGTGCGCTGAAGTGATGACACGCTTCCCCGCCTGTCCGGCTTGGTGCGGAGGTGAGGTGCTGGAGGCGGCAACAGCGTCATCTCTATCGAGGACGGCGAATAGCCTTCGTTTCCAGGAACAGGACCGCCGCCGTCGACGTCGATAACCCCTGGGGGCGCGTCTGCACTGACAAGATGTGCCATGGGACCAGTGAAAGACGGGTCGCACCAGGCGGCGAGGGTGCCGGTGAAGTGTTCGGGATCCGCGGTCAGCTGGATGTTGCCGGTGGTGCGTTGGAGCGGCGGCAGGAACGCCCAGCCTTCGGGCGGAACCTGGGACATTACGGCTGGCTGTCCCGCACGCCCACTATGGATCTCTTCAGCCCCGGGTTGGGTCCGCTCGCGTTGCCAGGGCCACCGCATGCTTCACCGCTCCTGGGACAGACGGGTATTAATTCCTGCGATTTCCTGGACATAGCGGAGCCGCTGGCCATGTTCGAGATCCAGGATGTCGTTGAGCGGCCAGTGAAAGTGATACGCCACGTACGACACCTCCTCATAAATCCGGTCCGGCGCGTACGTCATGATTCCCCCAGGCGGCCACCGGCAAGGTCAGCAGTGAACCGGTGCGAGCATTCTGGGCACGTGACAGCGATCCTGGTGTGGCCCTCGGCGTTGATTCGTCGGTAGAAGTCCTGCAGGAAGGCGACATCGGAAGCGAACATGTTTTCCACCACCGCGGACGTGACGGCCCCTAGAGTGCCAAGTGCCGTGATGACCCTGCCCAGAAGAACCACGGTGGTGTAGGCAGAGTTCTCCTGAACGCGGGCGTCGTACAGAGGCAGCAATTCGTCCCGGGCCGTCGCCAGCCGCATTACACCATCCCTGTGGACAGTACCGTCTTGGTCCATGTACCCCCGGGGCAGGACAAATCTGAACTCAGTTCGCAACTCCTGGCGGTCCGTTGCCCCGCCCCTGTCATTCGGCCGATCCGCCTGCCCGTCAACCACGTCCGGGTCAGCGAACACGGCAGCGCTGTGTGTCCGCTGCATCACGAGACGGTTGATTCGTCATAGCAGATGACAAATTTTTCTGTGGCTTGCTCCGTAGCGCCGGCCTTCAGGGAATTCAGTTCTACGCTCTTCACCCAGCAATTGACGAAGTTGTAGGTCTTGAGCGTCTCCCCTTTGTAGTCGAGCAGCGCGACTGCAGCCGTCTTGCGTGCCCCGGCGACGTCACCTTCCATCACGGTCTTTAGCCAGTCGGTCACGGTCTTGCTATCGGTCAGTCCTCTCGTGACCGTCAGCTCCCCCGCTTTCGGCCGGCCGATGAGTTGCCGGACGACGTACTTGCCATCCTTCGTCTGCTGCTTCAGTTCGATCTTGTCGACCTCGCTCTTGAGACCGCTCACCTCAATCACTCTCGGCACTTCGATGCCATCAATAGTGACCGTGAATCCATTCGCCGCTGAGTTGTCGAAATCGCCGAGTGCCATGGTTTTGCTCCTTTGAACTGGAATTACTCACTCACGAGGCTGGTGCCGCCGGAGTACTGGGACAGCTGGAAGATGACGAATTCAGCCGGTTTCACGGGAGCAACCCCTATTTTGCAGACCACTTGACCGGCGTCGATGCTCTCCGCCGGGTTTGTTTCGGAGTCGCACTGTACAAAGAACGCCTGCTCGGGCGTCAACCCAAAGAGCGCTCCTTTGCGCCATTCGTTTGTCAGGAAGGCGCTGATGGTGCGGCGGATCCGGGCCCACAGCGCAGGGTCGTTCGGTTCGAAGACAGCCCACTGGGTCCCCTGAAGGATTGACTCTTCGAGGTAGTTGAAGAGTCGGCGGACGTTCAGGTAGCGCCATTCGGCGTCGCTGGAGAGGGTCCGTGCGCCCCAGACCCGGATCCCGCGGCCAGGAAATGTGCGGAGGCAGTTGACGCCGATTGGATTGAGCAGTTCCTGTTCGGTCTTGGTGATCTGGGCCTGCAGGCTGGTGACGCCGCGGATTACCTCGTTGGCGGGGGCCTTGTGAACGCCACGGGTGTCGTCGTTCCGAGCCCAGACTCCTGCCATATGGCCCGACGGCGGGATGAACCTGCCGGTGCCTGTGGACGGGTCAAATGTCTTCACCCACGGCCAATACAGGGCAGCGAATTTGGAGTCGAAGCCGCCACCGTCCACACGCCAGTTTTTGATCTGCTGCGCGTTCAGGTTCGGTGGCGGATCGATGATGGCGATGCGGTCGCCCATCAGTTCGCAATGGGCGATCGTGGCGAGCTGGACAGCTTTGACGGTTTCCAGATCTATAGAGCCCTGTTCGTAAGCGGACATCAGGTCTGGGACGGCGACCATAGTCACATCGTCAACGGCTTCCAGCCCGCTGAACCCGGTACGGTCCGCTGCGTCCCCGACGTAGTCATCCACGTTCAGTTCTTCGGTGCTGGGCGGTTCGGGCTCAGGTTCGGGAGCGACCAACTGCACGATGCCCTTGTCAGGCTTCACGAGGGCCCCGCCAGTGGCGACTTCTTCGAGATTAACGATCTTTGACTCAGCGCTGACTTTGGTGGCTGCATTGTTGGAACCGCGCTTGGTGGTGACGTTGTCCCAAATCTCCGGCGGTTTACTCTCAGCCGTGACGACAATCTTGAACTGGTCCTCCGGGGGATTCTCACCGCTGGGATCGGCGATTTCCACGGTCACCGGCCTGGGGTTGGCAGCGTTGGATTTGGCCGTCACGCGGTACCCGCCGAGTTCGGCGGTCGGCGGCCCGGTCACCCTCGACTGTTGCTTTGGCTTTTCCTCGCTGGCCCCATCAGCTCCGATACGAACCACGTAGCAATTGCCCCCGCCGTTCAGGAAGTAGCCGTAAACGGCGTGCGCAAGATATGAGCCAGGGATGAAGTCTCCGAAGGTCTCCGAGAACTGAGTCCAGTTGGACACCAGGGTGGGCTGGTTATCGGGTCCCTTTGCGGCGAGGCCAACGAACGCAGCGACGGCTGTGCCCACTCCCTCGATCGGACGAGTGCCTGCCTCGACCTCGTTTACGTACACACCTGGCGATCGATAGGTTGGCATCTTGTCTCCTCGTTGAACCCAAAACGTGGTTCAAGGTTCCTACCGGGAGGGTTGATGCGGTACGGCTTTGCGGATGCGTTCACGGGAAGGGCGAGGTGCACGTTGGGGCAGTGTGAGAGGCCTGTGGGGCTAATCGCCAAGGGCGCTGGCCACCACTTGTACCTTGCCGCGGAATTCGCCCGAGAAGCGATGGAGGGATTCCTCACAGCTTGGACATATCTCCTTGTTGGCCAAGATGTAGATGGATCCCTTAACCGTTTTCCCGTCGGCCAGCATTTTCCGGAGGGTTTCGGCGATCTCCTCAAGAATCTTATTCTCCGCATCGTGCACACGATCACCGTGGCCGGGAGCGATTTTCCCTTCAGGCCAGTCCGTGACCCGATTGGCCCTTAGCCACTCTTCCTTCTCTTCAAGCGACCCGAACTTGGGGATACGTCGGGGATCCGGGTCTGTTCCATCCTTCGCCACTTCGAAAGGTCTGAGAACGTGCCGCTCGTGTCCGGCGGGGCCGGTAATGTCGGATCGTGGCGCTGGCCCCCGCCGCCCACTCTTCATTTCAATGGTGGTGCGACCGGGATAGCCACTGATCATAACCTTTCCCCGAGCAGTTGCGGATCCTTTTGTCCAGGGTTTTAGTGCAGCCTTCAACTCCCCCATCGCGGCCTCCATCTCGGCAAGCGTCTCCTCAGTAAGATCGGGATTCACCACGCCGTGGACGGACCAGTGTTTGCCGTGAGGAATAAGTTCAAGAGTCGACATCCGATAACGGATCTTAATCGCCGCCAAGATCGGTATTAGGAGTTTGCCGGACACAGGCTTGCCAGCGAATCGATTCGCCGCCGCCACGGCCGCGGAGACGCCCTTCAGGAGGCGGTCCTTCTTGGCTTTCTCGATCTGCTCGGGCGTCGTCTGCTTCACCCCGAGCTTCTTCTTCGCTTTGCCCAGCAATTCCTTGCCCTTGGCCCTGACCTTCCCGCCGACCTTCTTGGCGAAGCCCAAGAACTTCTTGCCGTACTTGATCGCCTTGGTGACCACCCAGTCCACGACGGCATTGATGGGTTTTTGCAATGTCTCCAGCAGCTTCTTGATCTTGCCGGAAATACCGCCCAGCCCCAGAAGCGAAGCCAAGAATCCGATGAGCACCGGCAACATCTTGGCCAGCGTCTTTTCTATATAGCCGGCGACGGCACCGACTCCGCCAGCGGCAATCGACTCCACGGAATCGAGGACGGAATCAACAAATGCCTTGATCTGCTCGGCCTTCTCCACGAAGAACATCACGACGTCGTAAATCATCTTGCAGGCCTTAATGAAGGCCGATGCCGGGTTCAGCATCGAGATCAACCACACAATCCCGGCTTTGATGATCTCTACCGAGACCATCTGCTGGATCTGGCTCATGATCATTTCTTTGACGTCGCCGACCTTCTCCTTCACCCACTTCCAGAGGCCGCCGACACCCTCCTCGACCAGAACCTTGATCACCGTGAGGCCCTGCATCACTTTTTCGAGGGCCGGAGCTCCGATTTTCGCCGCAATCCGCGCCTTAATGTGTGCCACGGTCAAGCCAAAGATCGACATCAGCAGCTGGACGATGCCTTTGAGGTCGAACCTCGCTGGCAGCTCAATGCCACCTTCGGCCAAGGCGCCCAGGAGCCAGCCCTGCAGGCCTTTCTTCAGGTGCTCGGCGATGTTCTGTCCGAACTGGACGATGCCGCCCTTAACCGCGTTGACGAAGTTGCCCAGGAACCCGATCGGATCTTTGATGATCTTCGCGACGGCATTTGCCGTGCGGGCCAAGACACTCATCAACATGTCCTTAAGCTGAATGATGGTCTTGATCGCTCCGCCTACGGCATTCTTCGCCTTGTCCCAGTAGCCCTTGTTTTCTTCCTGCATCGCCGTGATTTGCGCGTCCACGGCTGTTCGGGATTCGACGTACTTGGCTGCGAGGTCGTTCACCAGCGCGTCCTTCTTGGAGTCGACATCGGTCTCCAGTTGGTCGAACTGGCTGGCAAACTGCGAGGCGGCTGTCTGTGCCACCTTCTGCAGGTTCTTCGGCTTGGAATCCACGTAGGCCTTGATGTCGGAGCGGCCCTTGGCGATGCGCTCCTTGGCCTTGGTCAGCTGGTCGCCGATCGTGTCCGCAATGCGGCCGATCAATGCGGCCATCTCTTTCTCGTACTTCAGCCTGGCAGCGACGTACTCCTGGTCGGCCTCCTTGGGCAGGTTGAAGATCTTGTCCTTGGCCCAGAGCAGGTCGCCGCCCAACCCGGAGTAGCGGCGGTTCTTATAGTCCGCCATCCGCTTCTTGACGTCCGCTGTGAACGCGTCCCTCACCTTCTTCTCGCCGTCCGTGAACTGCGCGGACACGGTTCCGTCAAGGGCACCCAGAATGGAATCGACTTCTTTCTTGGTCCCGTCGAAGATGGCTTTGACCTCGCCTGCCACCTTCGCGCGTTCCGCCTCGTCCTTGGACTTCGCTGAACCCTTCGCGGCAGCGGATTTGCCCAGAGCGCCCTTCTTCGCGACGAGCATGCCGCCGAGCCCATCGGCACCGGCACCCTGCGCGGCCTGTTTGGCCGCGCCGAGCCGTGCTGCCTCGGTAGTCCTAAACGCGGCCGGTGCCGACGCCGAATGCTCCTCGCCGGCCTTTTTTGCCGCGACCGCCCCGACTAATTCGGGCTCATTGGAGGTGGCCAACTGCTGTTCCGAAACGTCAGCCTCCGCCATGGCCGCGTCGGTATCGCGCTTGCCGCCACTGAGGTCGGTCTGCTGAGCGGGGGCGGGGGCAGGCATGGCGACGGCGGCGTTTAATCCGGCCGCAGCGGGTTGGGCTTCTGGCGCGAGCGGCGTGACCGGCTTCTCAACAGCCTTCGATTGGTCCGGTGTGGCGGCGGTCTTTTCTGCAATGTCTTTCGCGGAGGCAGCTTTGCCGTCGGTGACCTTGCCGGCCACCTGCCCCTTGACCGCCTCTGACTTCCCTGATCCTCCGAAGTCCTCCGCTTCTTCTAGCGTTTTCGGCGCCTGTGCCGCGATGGCAGCCTTCACCGCAGCAATGAATCCCGCCTTGTCAAAACCCGCGGGTTTTGCCGCAGCCATCGTTGCGGACTGGGCTTCCTTCGCCTGGGCTTCCTTGTCCCCCGCAGGCGGGACGGCCGCGTTCTTGACCTTGTCGACTTCGGCCTGCGGTGACGGATGGCGCCGGAGCGCCTTGGCTTGGGTAGCGGCCTTGGAGGTGACGGCAAGGAAGCGCGGATCGTTGCCCGGTGCCAAGCCGGCGGGGCGAACCGGGCCGGGGCTTTCGGCCAGCCGTTGGACATAGGAAGCGACGGCGGCGTTGCCGGCGCTGCGCTGCAGCACGTGGAGCATGGCGGCTGACCCCGGACGTTGGCGCGGGGTTGCCGGCCCTGCGCGTTGTGCAGGAACCTTCCCTGAACTGCCCTGAAAGGTCGTCGGCATGGGTCCCGCCAGCAGGAATTAGCCGGCGTCCTCCTCATCGGCATCGTCCCGCTGAATGGACTGTCCGTCCACGAAGAAACCCTGTGCCGTGTCCTTTTCCGGCTCTTCTTCTTCGCGCTGCGCTGTTTCCTGCTGCAGTACGCGCTGGACCGGGCCCCCGTCTGTGAACGTCCCCTGTGCGGTCTCTTCGGCAGCGTCGCGCTGTACGATGGCGGCGCCAGTCACAAAGCGCTGGGCGGTCGCGGGTGCGGCCGGCTCGGACATGGCCCGTTCCGCAGTAGTTGCCGCTTCACGTTCGAATCTGTCGGACGGATCGCTCACCCGCACGCCGGTTCCCGTCGCCGTTCCGTCCACCGGTCCAGTCCGCTGCTGCACCACGTGCGTCAGTTCGTGCGCAATCATTGTCCGGCCGGCGTCGGATCCGGGGTCGTACTTGTCCCGTTGGAAAACGATGTTGGAGCCCACGGTGTAGGCATGGGCGTTCACGGATGTCGCCGAATTGTGCGCCGCTTCGCCGGTATGCACGCGTACGTCCGAGAAGCTGTGTCCAAGCCGGCCTTCCATGTCCGCTCGCACTGGTTCCTCCAGCGGCTGACCGTCGCCCGAAGAAATTACGTCGAGCACCGGTGACCGTTCGGCCGCCAAGCGTCGCGCGCCGCTGTTTCCAATGGCGCGCTGCAGCGCGAGCATCCCGTGCGATCCCACCACGTCCATCCGGCCTGCTGCCGCTGCCCGACCCAGCATCGCGGAGTCCACCGTTTCGGTTCGGATGGCCTTAGTCCGCAGGCCGTCGTCGTGAGACTGGTCGTGGTCGTGGCTGTGCATGATGCATCCCTTTCTTCAAACCTACACACCGACGATGCGCCGCACCCTGCCGGCCTGCAAGGGCCGTACGGCGTCTAGGTGGGCGACCGACAATGCCCAAAGGGGCAGGGCGGCTACTCGCTAAACCTCCGCGCCGTCGCCAGCATCCCCCAGTACGGGCCGAACTCGCTTTCGAGTGTCAGTCGTCCCAGCTTGCGGTACTCGCGCTGCACGGCCGTGACCAAATGCTTCATGGTGACCTTCCCGCCGTCGTCCGCTGCGAGATAGGCGGCGGTGACGGCGGCCGAGCGGATGGCCCCTCCAGCCAGTTCGAACGCCTGCCCCAGGAAGGCGAGGTCAATGTCCGCGGCCCTGTCCAGTGTCCGCCCAAGGCAGCGGTCCCACAGCACCGAGCGGTGCGCTGCGTCCGGGAGCGGAAAGTCGACGACGACGTCCAGCCGCCGGGTAAATGCCTCGTCGATATTGGCCCGCAGGTTGGTGGCTAGAATGGCCAGGCCGTCGAACGTCTCCATCCGTTGGAGCAGGTAGGCGCTTTCAATGTTTGCGTAGCGGTCATGGGCATCCTTGACCTCGGAGCGGCGGCCGAACACGGCGTCGGCTTCGTCAAAGAGCAGCACCCCGTTCACCCCGGACGCTGCCGTGAAGATCCGCTCCAGGTTCTTTTCCGTCTCCCCCACATATTTGTCGACGACGGTAGCCAGGTCCACCACGTACAAGTCCAGTCCCAGCCCGCCGGCCACAACTTCCGCAGACATGGTCTTTCCCGTCCCGGAATCCCCGGCAAACAGGGCAGCAACGCCGTGTCCTCTGCCGGCGCCGGGCCGCATCGCCCAATCACCGAGGACCTGCTCGCGGTGTTTGGCCCGCAGCGCGACCTCCTTTAGCGCCTGCAGCACGGCGTCAGGCAGGACCAGGTCCCCCCACTCCACCACCGGATCGACGCGCCGGGCCAGGCGGTCAAGCGCGGACCCATTTTCGGCTCTGGCCCCCGCTCGGAGGTGTGACGCGACGACACTACCCTCGGCTGTCAGGGCCGCCTGCACCCGTGCGGATCCTGCGGCCCGGGCAACCTGCTCCGGGCGCAGCCGGAACGCTGAAGTTGCTGCCTCAACATCCAGCCCCTTTAGCGGGCCGAGCGAATTGCGCCACAGTGATGACCGTTCCGCCGATGTGCTGACGGGAACGTCAACCAGGAGTGGCGGCCGCGTGGTCCAGGCCGGATCCCATGCAGCGTCCCCAATAAGCAGCACGGGCTGCGGCTCGGCATGCAGAGCCTCCAGCACTGCCGCCTGGTCCGCCACCACAGCTAGGGGTCCCGCAATAAGCCCGGCGCCCCGAAGCCGCGTTTCACGCACTGCAGCTTCCACGAGCAGAAGCGGCTCACGCTCGGCGGTAAGCCGGGTCAGGTCCAGAAGCACCGTTTCGTACCCCGCTGCATCCAGGGCACCAGCTGCCAGCACACGCCCTGAGCCCGTAGGTGGTTCCCGGAGATAGGCAAAACGGACGCCGGCTCGGAGGGCGCGCGTTAGCGGCACAGCGTCTCCCCAGCTGACCTTTGGAGGTTCGGCCAATACAGCTTGGAGAGATAGTTCCGGACTATCATCGCCCAAAACATGGCCAACGACGCGGTCCGGCACCCGCAGCGCCCGTCCAGGTAACGGGCGGTCTGGATCCTCGACAAGCAGCAGTCCGCCAGTGATAAGCGGTCCGGTCAGCAGCCTTGCTCGGCCATAAGAGGCGGACAAGGAGGTCCCGCAGAGCGCCAGCGCAACGGCGACCGACGGGCGGCGGCGGGTAACGTCGTCGTTGAGGTACCCGAAGAGCTGCTCAAAGCGCGGGTCAAGGTCGGCCGCGAGCGCGACTAGCAGCAGATCGACGTCGAGCGGGGCAAGGTCAAAGGTAGAGGCGAGTTCCCTCAGCCGCAGACGGTATCCTTGGGCCTGGGCGGCGTCCGCCAGCTGCTCGCTCTCAACATAACGCGGCGAGTGCCAACCGGTGTTCGCGTCTGACCACCGTCCATCAGGCTGGGTGTATTCCTCCCCGAGCAGACGGTCGACGGCAGCATCGCTGAGGTAGAGCCCTCGGAAAGGGTCGTCCGGCTGCGGGTCTTCGGCGCGTCGCGCCGCGACCAGCAGTCGGATTCGCTCCTCTACTGCCCCCACGCGGCCAAGCAGGTGGGCGAGGCTGGGATTCTCGGTCATAGGGCGAGCATCTCTGCCGTCACCTCGATGGTCGGCGGCGGGGTCCGCGCACCGCTGCAGGCGGTGGGACGTGCTGGTGACGTCCGATATCGGCGCCTCCGCTGACCAGGTCGGACATGTCCATATGCGTCCCGTTGGTGGCGGGCGCCGCGGCCTCGTATACGATGCCGGTGGCGACCGGAGCGATGACCACGATATCGAGTGAGGGCTTCAGTTCTCCTCCCAGGGCGGACCACACGTCGGCGAACGCACGGTCCTCCGGGGGAGGAAGACCCACTGTGACTGGTACGACGAGTCCCGTCTCCGCGAGTGGTCCGACCACCAGCTCGTCCGGAAGCGCCTCATGCTTGAGAAAGCACCGCAGCAGCTGGTCCAGCAGCCGGTGTTCGTCTTCGGGTCGCTGAGTCCATGCCGTGACGAGATAGGAGAGCTTGAAATGGCGGGGAGCAGGCCGGCGTGTTCGGACATACCCGTCGTCTCCTCGTTCTTCGGACAACCCGCGTTCCCTCCGCCGCAGGTCTTCCCGGATGTCGTAGAGGTACAGGTTCACTGTAGGTGCGTTGCGGCGGCTGGCCCAGTCTTTGGTGGGTGCATCGAAGACCACGTCCACTTCGGAACCATCCAAGGCTTCGGTACGGACCAGAGTCCGCAAAGCGTCGTCGATCTGGGCGATCACAGCTCATCCTCGTCCAATGAAGTCAGGCATCGGAGCCACAGGACGGGCGACTATGAGGACTGGCCCGCGGATCTCGCCGAAGAGCGCCTCGGCGTCAGCGCTAGTGACGATGATTTCTCGCGTTCCCAGCTGGTCCCGGCGAACCACCAGCAGGCCCCTGCGCAGCTCAGTGCCGTCGTGTTCGATTTTCGTGGAGTCCGGTGGGATGCCCTTCGACCAGGCAAGTCGCGCTGCCGCAGCCGGAGGCAGGCCCTCAACGATAACGGTGACCACGTCGCCAGGTTTCGCTACGGCGGGATAGATGGTGACACCAGGTTGGTGGACAGTGAATCCTGCGCGGGCTGTGTTGTTGTCCGGTTTGGGGTCCGCACTGGACGTGCTGGCTTCGACGCTGATCTCTTCCTGACGGGCAGACACTCGACCGGTAGGTTCACTCGGCGGCATGTTGAACGTCAGGTCCACCTCGCGGCTGCCTCCCGAGTCCAGGGACCCTAGCGAACACTCGCCGTCACGGCATTCGTTGCCCGGCTGGAGGGTCAGCGAACCTGTTGTTGACACTTTGATGCTGATGTCGGCTACAGCTGCGGGGCCGTTGTTGGTGACTTTGGCTTTCCCTGTTGCCGGCCTACCGCCGTTCCATCCTTCGCTTTGGTCGAGAGTGAGTTCCACGGCAATGTCCGATGAACTAGGTTCCGGGGTGTCAACTCCCCTCACCCGCGTACTGGTCTTGGCCTGGTTGTCGGAAGTAAGTGGTTCCGGAGTATCGGAGGTGACGGTGGCGGTCGATATGTGTTCCCCTTCAGCGTCCCCTTTCACCTGGACTTCGATGTTTGTCTCGGCGCCCTTACTAAGGCTTCCGTCGAGCGTGCACTGCACGGACCTGGTTGTCACGTCGCAGCCTTCCTTGGTCGTGCTAAGCGCGGTCAGTCCATCGGGCGTTTCCATCAGGATCTTCACCGATGCCGCGGGAGACGGGCCCTTATTAACGGCCGTCGCTTTGAGCGTTGCAGTGCTCCCCGTGGAGATGTTGTCCGGATTCGTAGCAAGCCGAACCTCAAGATCTGCCCATGGTTGAATTGCAGGTTGTGTTTCCGGACCGCGGTCCTGTACAACTTTTCGGAGTTTCCTGCCATCCCGGTCGACGGCGTAGATGCCCTGATGGTCCGGCTGGCCGGTGGGCTGGCCGGCGAAGTAGATCTCACTGCCGTCCGGAGACCAGGCAGGGTCTACAGCAGATGAAACTGCTGCCCGGTTGGCCGTCGGCTTGCCTGCTGGATCGAATCCAGTGAGGGCGGTGATCGACGCGGCGGCGTGAGGAACGTCTGGACCGCCTGCCTTGTCGTCGTCCTTCAGGACTACGGCCTGCAGCATGCCGCGGTCGGTGACGACGATCCGGGTGCCGTCCGGCGACCATGCAGGGTGAGCGCCGATGATCGCACAAGCGGCCGTGCACCGCTCCGGTGCGTTCACCGGATTGGCCTCGCCCGTGGTGGCATTCAGCACCCACAACTCCGGCCGAGCAGTGAGCGGTTCAATCCGCGCGGGCAACGCACCCGTCGGTTGAGCATTTATTGCCCCTACTGGAGCATTCTGAGCGGTGCCCGGTGAGGATACGGGACGAACGCTGATTATCGGTGGGGGCTCCGAAGGAGGAGTCGATGGTGGCACTTGACTTTGCGATGGACCGGGTCCCTCAATGATTTGCTCCGGCACATCCACGGTGACGACTGCCTTGTTGTTTTTAAGGACTGTCTCGCCAGGCGTAGTTGAAACGTTTCCCGCGACAGTCTGCATGCCCCACGCATCAGCGCGTACGGTGAGAGTCCACTCCCGGGGAGGATCCTGGGACGTGAGTGCTGGAAAAGTGCATGTGATGTCAGCGCCACTCGGGGAGCACTGCCCCGTCCAGTCAGTGATTGTGAGTCCCGAAGATGGGCTGAACATTACAGTGGAAGCCGCCGTCCGCCCCGGGCCGCGATTACTCACGGAACCGGTCAGATTCACTGACTCTCCCCGGTACGTGCTCGTCTTCTCCGGAAGAAGCTCGATCTGGAGGTCGCCCACATCAATGACGATGGCGATCTCGGCCGCATTGTTTTGAAGGATGACCTCACCGGCTGCGCTTGGAACCTTTCCGGTGACCGTCTGCTTGCCCGCCACATCAGCGTGTACGGTCAGGGTCCATTCCCGCGGCGCGTCTTGGGAAGTGAGTGCCGGAAAAGCACAAGTAATATCTGCGCCACGAGGGGAGCACTGCCCAGTCCAGTCGGTGATGGTGAGTCCAGATGATGGGCTAAACGTAACAGCGGAAGCCGCCGTCCGACCTGGGCCGAGATTACTCACAGAACCCGTCAAACTCACCGACTCTCCCGGGTACAAGGTCGCCTGCTCCGGTCGAAGCTCGATCTGGAGGTCGCCGGCATCAGTTTCGATGACGGTCTCGGCTGTGTTGTTTTCAAGGACGGTCTCGCCGGCTGCGCTTGGAACTTTTCCAGTGACGGTCTTCTTGCCGGGCGCATCAGCCCTTACGGTGACGGTCCACTCCCGCGGTACGTCCTGGGAATTGAGTGCCGGAAAAACACAAGTAATATCATCGCCATGAGGCGAGCACTGGCCAGTCCAGTCTGTGATTGTAAGTCCCGACGATGGGCTAAACGTCACAGCCGAAGCCGCTGTGCGACCCGGGCCGAGATTAGCCACAGAGCCGGTTAGACGCGCCAACTCCCCCAATTGCGTGGCCGTCTTCTCCGGAACAAGCTTGATTTGGAGGTCGCCCGCATCAATTTCGATAACGGCTTCGGCCGTGTTGTTTGTAAGATCCGAGTCGCCAGGCAAACCTAGTCGCACGACAATTTTCTTGTTTCCGACTACGGTACTTCGCAACGTCCACTTTTGGACCGAACTGTCTCCTGGGGCAAGAGGTCCGACCGGACACGTGACAACTCGTGACGCGTTGCTGCATGGTGCTCGTGCCCCTGTCACAGCCAAACCCTCCGGAAGTTCGAGGACGATGTTGGCTGAATCAGTTGTGGCGTGCCCAACATTTGTGATGGTCGCCGCGACCACTATCTCTTCGCCGGCATGGGCCGACTTTGGAGCTTCGAGTTCGACTTTGAGATTCGGAGCGTACGTCCGGGTTACTGCAAGGAATGATCCGTCCGGGGACCAGTTAGGATCCTCTTCCCAGTAGCGGACGTCCGCGGGAGCTTTGTTGCTTACCTGGCGAGAAGGCGCCGGGGCACCGTCCGGTCGTTCTGCCCCAAGGTCGAGGATCCAGGTGGCCGGGTCGCTGTAGCCGTCGCCAGTCCAGGAATAGCGTGTAAAGGCGATCCGCCGTCCGTCCGGGGACCAGACCGGATCGCGGTCGACGTCCCTTTCGCCGCGCTCGTAGTTAAGCGGACTGGCGTCGGAGCCATCCGCCCGTCCGCGGACGAGTTCCCAGCCAGTTCCTGTGCCAAGCTCGTGGCTCCACAAGAGCGCCGTCCCGTCCGGCGAATATGCGGGTCCGGCATTATCTAGCGTGGCAGCAGCAACGACGCGCCGTGCCGAACCGTCGAACGCGGCGGCATCGGAGATGTCTGCCTTTGGAGTCCTAGCGGTGTAGGCAATGAACGTTGACACTGGGTCCGAGCTAAGCCATGCCGCATGGGACTCCGCAGTACCGGCATCCGCGGCCGCTCTCACAATTCGTGACGGATCAATTTCAAACGAATTGTCAGCGAAGACTAGCTGGGCAATCAGAACGTCGCCCGAAGGATCGTCCCGCCGGGATGTGAAAGCGATTCGGTCGCCGGCAGGAGACCATGCAGGCTCCGAACTGCCAAACCCCGGCGCTCGCCCAGAGTCGGCTTCCGTATCTGTGGGCCAGAGAGGGAACACTTTTGGCATCGCGGCCGCACCGGAAGTGATCTGCAGGGCCGCCAGGCTCCCACCCCTGTTGTACCTTGTGGTGGTAAACGCAACCCAGGTTGGTCCAGACCCCGAATCTATATCCACTTGCCGATATGCTGCCGGCTGCGTGTCCGCATCCGGACCAGCAGTGAGCTGGATAAGGTTGGCCTCGGAAGCACCGCCCGGTTCGGGTACGGGTAGCTGGAAGAGATCACCCAGGGGGTCCTTCCGTCCGCTGCTAAAGATGACCGAGGACGAGTCCGCCGCCCAAGTGGGCCAAGCGTCGTCAGCATCCGAGACAGTCAGTTGTTGCGCCTGCGGACAGTCCTTCAGGTCCTCCGCGAGACGCACCAACCAGATGTCAAGGTTTCCTCTCGCATCAGAGGCGTACGCCAGCGCCGTTCCATCCGGCGAAACTACCGGATGAAATTCCGCCGCGCTGTTGTCGCACGTGATGCGCTGCTGAAACGTGCCGTCAGGGTCATTTCTCTCTAGGTACACCTCCCCTTGGGGACTGTCCTTGGTGCTGACATACGCTGACCGCTGCGCGTTGGAACCGGTGGAGAGTTCCCCCCTGTAAGCCGTGGAATCTTGCTTTTCCCAGGGTTCGGGCGCAGAACGCCGAGGAACAGAAACCTTGAGGATCTCGGCACGTCCTCCAGTGAAAGCCACCTTGGGTGCGGCCGGCTCAGGGACACTGACCGCCGCCGGCACCCAAGCGCGAGAGTATGCCATTGGGACAGGCGCGGACGGCGGCGCCCAAAGACCCGCTAGGGCAACGGCGCATGCCGTTAGCGACGCGACTGCCCATCCTGGTTGTTGCACTGGCCTCTCTCCTGGGTCATGGAAAGCAGCGGCGCGCCCTTCGGCACACCTCTATGCCCTGAAGATCAGCCTGATGCCTTCTGGCGGGTCCGGCATCAGCCACCGGGCACACCTACGGGAATGTGATTGTGCACGAAGGGGCAGAGGCCTAGATCAGCCCCTCCCGTAAAGCGTAGGCGACTGCGTGCGAACGGTTCCGCAGCTGCAGGCGGGTGGTTACATCGTGGACGACGTTCTTCACCGTCCGCTCCGAATACGCGAGTTTTCGTGCTATTTCAGATGTATCCAGCCCGTCGGCCAGCAGGCGCAGAACCTCGACTTCACGGGGCGCAAGCCCAGTAAACATGATTCCTCGCGGTCCCAGCACATGACGCTGCAGTTTCCCCACCTGATCCAGAAGCCGCCCCAACAAATCCGGAGGGACGCTGCCTTCGCCGGAGGCAGCCGCCAGAATAACTGAAACCAAACGGTCCGGTGTCGCGTCGCATCGACGGACCAATCCCACAACACCCGTTTCAACCGCTTTGACTAGATCCCCGTCGTCGAGGTGTCCCGCCACCAAGACGGCGCGGGCCAAGCCGGTTCTCTGAACAATGCGGAGCAACGTGAGTGTGTCGTCGTCGACCGCATCTGAGACCACCACGACGACCCTCGCCTGTTCTGTGTCATTGGCCTTCACCACTCGAACCTCGGGACGCGCCCGCAATTCGCTGGCGACACCGGCCTCGGATATTGGGTCACGTGCGTGGACCCGTACGGTTATTGGTTCCATTGATCCTCCTTCGACTGCCAGGCCGGGGCGGCTGGCGCCCGTAGACCTGCCGTGACCGCTTTGTCCGGCCCAGAACAAAGACCATAGCGGTGAGTGCTCTTCGTGCAGTCAACATCCGCTCAACGGGCAGGAACTGTGCCCCTAAAACCGTTCGGCCGCCATGCTTCTGTGCCGAAATTGGGTCGTAGTCTCGGAGGACCGACGGGTGCGGTCGTCCGTAGACGCTGCTCGGTTTGGGAGGAGAAGCTATGAGCATCATTGCAACGCTGGATACGGCCGCCCTCAGCCTGGAGGCCGGCAGCGAAGCGTCTGTACCGCTGCACGTCCGCAATGACGGCGAAATCGTTGAAGAATACGTACTTGCCGTCGTCGGACCCTGCGCTTCCTGGTCTGAAGTTGTTCCGGGACGGGTGTCGCTGTACCCCGGACAAGATGCAACGGCGTCCGTAGAATTCCGCCCTCCTCGTTCCGCCACTGTTCCTGCGGGCGAGTTCTCGTATGGAGTTCAGGTCCTCCCCACGGAACACCCGGAAGATGCCGTCGTACACGAAGGGGCAATAATTATCCTTCCGTTTTACGAGACTACGGCTGAACTTATGCCCCGAATGTCTAGGGGTAGATTCGGCGCCCTGCACCGATTGGCGATTGACAACCGAGGAAACGCCCCGCTGACGGTGACGCTCACCGGTGACGACCCCGGTGAAATGCTCGACATGATTCCACCCGAACAGATGCTGACTGTGGAACCGGGAACGGCAGGGTTCGCCCGAGTTCGAGTGCGTCCAGTCAGGAAAATCTGGCGGGGGATGTCTGCCACCCACACCTTCGCGGTCAAAGGTACCCCGGCAGACGGGTCCTCGTTTGTCCTGGACGGCACGCACCTCCAGGAACCGGTGCTACCATCATGGATCGCAAAAGCCGCCCTCGCACTGATGCTGCTTGCTCTTGGTATGGCTGCCCTTTGGTACCTGATATTCAAGCCGGCGGTCGAAGCGGCCGCCAAGGGAGCTGTAAGCGGCACGGTCGAGCAAGCCAATCAAAGCGCCTCGCAGGCGGCCTCAAAGGCGACTGAGGCATCGGCAGGAGCCGCAGATGCGGGCGTGGCGGCCCAGTCGGCGCAGAAGGCAGCCACGAGTGCGGCAACGTCCGCAGCAAAGGCAGAGAAGGCAGCGGGCGGATCCAGTGAAACGGAAATAGTCGGTTCCATTGCCAAGCGCCTCGAAGTCGAGGCAGCCGCAAAAGCATCGAGTTCCACACCCTTCGTGTTCGAAAATCCTAAGGGAATCTTGAACCTCACTGACATTGTCTTGAACAACCCTCAGGGCGACTTCGGACGAATAAAGTTGGAACTCGATGGAGTCCCGCTCCTGGACATGGCACTGGAGAATTTTCGGGACTTGGACTACCACTTTCTGACTCCACTCAGGGTAACGGCAGGTCAGAGCTTGAACCTAACGATGTCCTGTAACCGAGTGGGGGCACCTCCAGATCAGCCTGCACTTTCCCAATGCAAGTCGGCTGCCTTTCTCAGTGGCACGATAACAATAGTGACCCCCTCCTCTCCCGCTCCCACCAATAAGGGAAGCTGATGCCTACCGGACCCGCCCTTCGGGTCGGAGATACATCCCTTTGTCCACTCTTTGACGGACCTAAGCCGCACGGCGGTGGACCAGTAACTCCGGCGGTGGCGATAGTTACGGTACTCATAGGCGGCATGCCAGCGGCAGTAGCAAACTCCGTCCCTGGTGGAATTGTCTGTGTCTCCCCCGCCCCAAATGGAATCGCCTCCGGAAGCCTTACGGTCATGATCGGAGGCTTTCCAGCTGCGCGGGTGGGAGATCTAACCCTCCACGGGACACCGATAGCCCCTGGTCCGGGATGCCCTACCGTCATTATCGGCGGTTGACCTGGGCAGGCTGATTGGAACAAAATGGCAGGCTGATTGGAACAAAACGCGGTGTACCTCAGGCGCATGGCGCTCGAGAAGATCCGGCGCGCAGGGGAAAGCATGAAGCAGGGAGCTAGGGTCCAGCTACTGGCTCCGGCTGGCAGCCGGTCATTCGGGTCAGGACGCTCCGTCAGGAGCGCTCCCGATGAGGAGGGTCAAAATAAGTCACGGGAACCGACGACGACGGAGGCG
>NZ_JBHUSB010000015.1:0-56303 GCF_042673905.1 Arthrobacter sp. NPDC057009 | reverse complement strand
CGGCGACACCGGAACCGACGACGACGGAGGCGGCGACACCGGAACCGACGACGACGGAGGCGGCGACACCGGAACCGACGACGACGGAGGCGGCGACACCGGAACCGACGACGACGGAGGCGGCGACGGCGCTTTCGACGGCGTATTCTCTACAGGCGCTTCGTGTTGGCCGCCGGTAACAGTGCCTTTATCGCCTTCCACAGGAACTGCCCAGATTGGAGCACGGTCAGCTCGCGTGCCGCTGCCCGGTTCGAATGTCAATCTCGGAAGCTCATCGAGCCGATCCAACTGGACAACTTGCAGGAGCTTCCAGTTGAGGGGGTTGACGTGTATCCCCTTAACGATTGTTTCGAAATGCAAGTGGCATCCCGTTGAGGACCCCGTAGTGCCGACTCGCGCAATTACCTCGCCTACCTTGACAGACTCGCCCTGGCGGAGGGCGCTTGATTCCAAGTGGTTGTAGGTTGTGATGATCCCATTGCCATGGTCGACTTCGACGCGATTGCCACCGCCCCAGGGATGCCACCCAACTGCTCGAGCCACTCCTGCATCAGCGGAGTAAACACGAGTCCCGCACCCTGACGCGAAGTCCTGCCCCCAATGAAACTCGCCGGGAGCGCCAGTGAATGG
This sequence comes from Arthrobacter sp. NPDC057009, assembly GCF_042673905.1. NCBI lineage: Bacteria > Bacillati > Actinomycetota > Actinomycetes > Micrococcales > Micrococcaceae > Arthrobacter > Arthrobacter sp. NPDC057009. The sequence goes on along the minus strand of NZ_JBHUSB010000015.1, from coordinate 55,673 downwards.
ATCTATCCGGAGTCCAAACTGTGAGGACGGGTTCAAGACCTCCAAAGGCGAAAGCAACGTTCCTGACGAGGGACGCGCTAGCCCACGGGAGGCAACAGTCATTTTACGCGTGCCGTCGGCGGCAATGGTTTCGACTTCGACCCGTTGAAAAGAGATCAGGCCGTAAGGGTCCGCCTGCACAGGACGAGGTGCCTCTGGTGGGAGGGCCGGAGTCGGCGCAATTCCTCTTCGTTCTGCAGGCATGCTTGTGAAGGTTAGGGGCGGCAGAGGGACGGCTGCAGCTGCCGAGGCGTTGGCAGGAAACTGCAGCCCCCGTGCCGGGAAATTGAAAATCACGACCGTCATTAGGACCAGTACAGTAATCAACAATGTCCTCAAAATACGAACCCGCAGCCGGTCGCAGGAATCCCGCTCTTGACGTTTGACCACAGCCTTCTCACCGGACCTTATTAGCGGCAGCGTCTTCCATTTTCAAGGCAAGGCCTATTGAAGGAGTGGGGCAAAGGGGCAAATTTGAGGGCACTTTGGGCTCGGATATGGTGACTACCGTACGTAGGACTGATCCCCCAGGTGCAGTGTCAAGAACGTATACCCATAAACTTCGGGAGATTCCGAAAGGGAAAAGGGCAGGCTCAGCCTCTTCCCATCCACCGACGTGAACGTCAGGACGGCTCCATCGACTTGGACTACTCCGGCGTCGAATGGACCGGTTCGCCGGTGCTCCCATCCATAGTGCCCATCCTTGTGTAAGGTGAGGAAATAATTGCTCCCAACTCCGCTGTGCTATGCAATTCGGCCCAGTCCAGCACCAGTACATCCGAATCCGAAGCCCAGGGTGTGCACAGTAATGATGGAATTGGCTTGTGTTGCGGTGTGACTCTGGGTGTGACTGACGCCTTGCGAAGGGTTTGTCTTGATAATGATCTGTCCGCCGCGGCGCAGGCTGCAGTAAACGCGGCGGCCAGGTGGACATGACCTCATAGAAGCCTGCTCGAAGAGTCCCATTACTGTCTTGTCTGCCCACCCGGCCGGCGTGCCCATTTTTGTCCCACCGCACGCAACGGAAGGCAGGGCCAGTTTCATCATGACAAACCCACATGTGAAAGTCATCGCCGGGATCGACACACACGCCGACACCCACCACGTCGCGATCATCGACGAAACCGGCACCTGACCCGCGCCGCGATGATGGCCGCGCTGGAGAAAACACGGCCCACCGGGGACATGGCCGAGCCCGTTAACGCCACCGCGGCCGTGCTCAAACGCCTCGCCATCCGCTACCGCGCCCTGCACCAGGAACTGGCCGTCATCGACGCCGAACTCGACGCGATCATCACCGTCCACGCCCCGATGCTGCGCGACCTCATAGGCGTGGGAACCGACGTCGCCAGCCAACTGCTGGTTACCGTCGGTGATAACCCCGAACGGGTCACCACGGAAGCCAAATTCGCCGCGCTCGTCGGCGTCGCGCCGATACCGGCATCGTCGGGGAAAACGACACGGCACCGGCTCAACCGCGGTGGTGACAGGCAGGCCAACAAAGCCATCCACCACGTCGCCTTGGTTCGGATGAAAACCGACGCGCGCACCAGGAACTACGTCGCCAGACGCCGGGCCGAAGGCAAAAGCACCACCGAAATCATCCGCTGCCTCAAACGCTATATCGCGCGCGAAATCTACGACCAGATCATCCATCCACAACCGGCACCAGACGCCGGAGCCCTCCGCATACTGCGAAAGAGCAAGAACATCGCCCTCCAAGCCGCCGCGGACAGCCTCCACGTCTGGCCCACATCACTGTCCCGGCTCGAACGCGGGCTAACCCGCAACGACGAGTTCTACCAACGCTACGAGCAGTGGCTCACCGCTCCATCGGCAGAAACCGCCGAAACGCCCTCTCCCTTGCGGATCTGACCGGCACACTGCCCAGCATCCGGGAACGGGGAGACGGAATCGGCGCCCCCGCCACCCCTGCCGTCATGACCGGGGATGCCCTGGGGTCAAGGGCGGCGGCCAGGCCGTCGCGCAGCGATCGATGACCCTTGACGCCAGAGCATGCAGCCCCCGGTAACCTCCACGACGATCGGGGGCGCCGAGCCCCTTGACGACAATAGGAGCACATTTTGACCGTTTTGATTCACTTCCAGAGCTGCGCCATAGCTCTTTGGGCCTGTAACTCCTGGCTGCTGCACACCCTCGTTCCGCCCGCTGTCACCAACCTCCCGTGTCTTCGGCGGGGCCAAACACAGCTGCCCCTGCCTCGGAGGTTGGCAACTGACCGCGCCAACGTTTGTAGTCGCCAAAAAAGCCATTGCCGCTTCGAATGCTTACTCTGCTGACGTAACCCAGCAGGCGGCGACCGCCTCTGGCATATCCAGTTCATGGACCGTCGTACCGAACGTGGGATCCACGACGATCAGTTCTTGACGGACCAAGACTGGCCGAATAGTGCCGCGTTGGCGCCACTGCACGAGGAGGAGTCCGCGATTACTGTCGGTTAGGGCAACAAGTATTTCTCCCCGGACCCCCTCGTGTTCTGCACCAATCTCCCTCGCTCTCATCAGTAGAACGGGCAGCAGCCTGCCGCGAAGTCGTGGGGTCCGTCCGTCGGCAGACCAGAACCTGCCGTAATGGGACACGACTGCCATGCCCGCACCGGCCAACGGGAGGGACCCTCGGACCGCGTCGTCCCGGACCGTGAACTGTGTCCAGTGTCCGAGGGGACCGCGAAGGTCTACATAAGAGGATCGCCGTTCGTCATCCACGTCGGAGTTGAGCAGGACATATCCATCGAACAGGCGTATTCGAGTGTATGCCTGACCGGCTCCCCGAATCGCCCGAACCCAAAAAGTAAGAAGGGATCCGCCCGGCGGACTCTGTATTTCCCAGCTTCTGCTTTCTTCCGACAACACAGCGAACGCATGCAATGTGGCGATCGAGCCGGCGTGAGGATTTGGTACGCTCCCGCAGGCCCAAAGCCGATCTCGTCGATCCCAAGCAAGGTCAGCCACGGTCATTCCCGCGGGTAGCGGGGGTACGACCGCTAGTTCGCCGGCGGCGGATGCCACCCGCACCCGTTTCCCGGCTGACGGAAGGGCCGCAATGCGTCCGTCGCACCCGATCCGGATCCGTGACGGGGGACATATGGCGATCACGTCAGGAATCGAACGCTCCTGAATGTTAGACCCAAACCAGGACCAGATGCGGCTCCCGCTACCGGTCCCCGCCAAAATCTGGACGGTCGAATCGTCAAGCGCAGCCAGCCTGATCTGATAGCGCCATTCGGCCGCAATCGGGACCGGAAGCAACTGGGACCAGCGGGCACCCTCGTTGTTCGCCGCATTCAGCATCAGGCTTCCCGGTACCCAAGATACCCAGAAAAGGCGTAGCCGGGGACGGATCCTTTCCTCAATACTGTTCATCCGAGTGGAAGCGCTTGCCGGATGTAGGCGTCCTCTGCCGCATCGACCTCGGCGAAAGCCGCGTCAAGCCCTGGGGTGAATAGCTCCTGGACGTAATCGTAGGCGGCTTCGGCCGCCTTGCGTCCGTAGTAGCCGCCGATGATCGCCCCTCCGACACCTCCTACCGCGCCCCCGATTGCCGCCCCTACGGCCGTACCCGCCGGTGAGAATAAGGTTCCGATGCCGCCGCCGACCCATGCCCCTGCCTTAGCACCCGCCCAGCCCCCGGCTAGAGCCCCGGCAATTCCCCCTGCCCCGCCGGCCACCGCGCGAAGGCGCTTGTTTTCTTCGGCCTCAACAACCTCCCATGTAACAATGGCAATATCGATGATTAGGAGCAGTCGGCCTGCAAATCTGAGTCGGCCAGCGATCTTGCTGATTTTCACATTGGCGCGCCCGGTGCTGCCGATGATGTCTTCGGGGGTCTTGCCCTCCCGGATCAACTCGTCGAATGTGGGCCCCACCTTGTCCCCATACTTCCTGATGTTTCGGGCCTCCGCCAAGCCCTTGACGATTGGACTGCCCTGAGCCCGGATGGTCGTCTTAAGGGTGTTACGCGCCTGGTGTGCCCACTTGGCCGCTTCTTCAAGCTGCATGCCCTCAGCGACTAGCGCCCGTGCCCGGTCACTGATTTGACGTGCGCTTTTCTTGTAGACCTCGCGAAGGGCGTCCTCTGCTGTTGCTGTTTTTCCGGCGTACACGCTTACATCGCCAATAGTCTCGCCGCCGGTTTCCACCGGCGATTTCGCTTCTGGTTCGGCCCACGTTACCGGTGCATTGTCGCGCAGAACGAGGAGCCCGTCCCCGGTTCCGGCTGGGCCACCGTTGCAACGCCCCTGACCGGTTGGCTCCGCTAATGCTTGAGGGTTACGGAGTTGGCCGGCAGCGCGATTGCCCGCAGAACGCTGGACGGACAGAAACAGCTGCTGGTCGACAGAAGAAAGCTGTGTCCTTCCCGCCCTTGAAAGTGCCCCAAGTCGCTTATCAGCGTCGGTTTCTCCTACAAGGGAATCTGCCCCCACGAAGAGCCGGGTTTGGGCCTGCCTGTGGAGTCTTGTTGAGTCCGATCCGTGTTCAGAACCCATGGCTAAAGTGTACTCAGAGCCCAGAATCCGGACCACGGCCTTTGGGGCCCGCCCGTTCGCCCTAAGAGGCAAAGTCCGCGTCGGCGCAAACGCTCAGGGGGACGTTCCCGGACGCGGAGGCGACCTCACGTGCGCCCACGCAGTCGCTGATCACGTTGCCCACGACACCAAGGCCGATAGCATGCTCTTCGCTGTCTATACTTCTGAGCCAGAAACCCCAGGCACACGAAAGCGCACGCGGCAACGTAAAACTTCTCCTGCCACTTGGCACGCTCGCAGCCGGCGTCCAGTCGCCTGGCAGTCCACCCTGGCGAGTATTCGGGCGCGGAACCTCGCGGCCAAGCCCGGATTTGGGCTCATACCGGCGCCGGACAGTTCGTCGGTGACGGGGCAGACCAGGTCGGTGGTGAATGCCGTCACGGGAAGGTCTGCCGCCGCCCAGGTGCGGTGGACTTGCTGGAGCTGACCGTGCGTGCCGAGCCAGCAGGTACGGCTGCGCCGGCAGGGATTAGGCCGCCGGAGAGGAACAGCACGCCTCCCACGACGGCGGAGGCAGCCTGCATGCCCGGCGGATGATGTGCTACGTAGGATGGCCATGAGCCTTCTCTTTCATGAATGATCGCCAGGCGGCGATACGAAACTCACCGGCGTAGCCCGAGCCATCGATCTTTGTGCTTCCTGGCATGAGGCAAGAGGGTCAGGGAAACATCGTCGTAGTCTCTTCACACGCAGCTTGGCGGTACGCCCCGGGAGCAGGCGTGGATTACATGACGAGTAAGACCGCCCTGTCGTCCCTAGCTGTAATTCTCTGCGGTGCTTGGCGCATATCTGACGGCGGTATTTGGCGTGATCAGGTGCCGATGAGCAGGGTTTCGCCGGCTGCTTCGACGACTTCTTTGGTGATGCTGTTGAGCTGGTTGATGTCTCGGATGCGCGTGATCTGGGTGAAGAGGCGTTGGATGAGCCGGAAGTTACCCATGGTGGTGCGGACGACGGCGGCGATCGCTTCGGCGTCGGTAAAGTCGTGGGAGTCGATGCTCAGGCCGAGTTCCCGCCAGCGGTTTGTCAGGACGAAGGTGAGTTCGTCGGTACTGAGGGTCCGGTAGAGGTGGGCGAAGCCGATGCGGCTGTAGAGCTGGGGGTAGCGGGCGAGGCGTTTTTCAATGCCGGGCATGCCGATAAGTGTGACGCCCATGGTATGCCGATCGTAGTAGTCCCTGACCTGCTCGAGAGCTGGCGGTTTGAGCCGGTCGGCCTCGTCGATGATGAGGAGTTCGGTCAGGCCCGATGCCCGGGAGTCGCGGTGCTCGAAAACGTCGATGTAGCCTTCCCGCGCGTACTCGACGGCATATGAGATCTTCTAGCAGGTCCGGGGTAGTTCGCGATCGATCTCCCGGGGGCTGATGGTCACGGCGGGGGTCCTGAATGCTGTTCTGGCCTCAAGCCGCGGGCAGGGATGGCTCGGTGTTGGTTTCTCCGGTTCGTTGCCATTGTTCCCACTCGGTCGCGCCGGCGTAGGCGCGTGCGGAGAGGGTCTTGCCGACGCCGCTGTGAATGTGCACGGTGGCGGGCGTCTTGGGCGGCAGGGGTGCCCGAACAGGCAACCGGGTGCGTCCGCAGGCCTGCGCCTTCGCGCTGAGGATGAGGACGAGGTCAGACACATGATGGGGCCGGACACACTTTCGAGTCACAGTCCGGGTGAGGCGGCTGCTATGCATGAGCGAACTCGCCCAAGTGATGCTGGCAGCGGGCGATCGTCATCGATGCCCCGCGTGCACGATTCCCGCCACCCGCTCTTCAAACCACCCGGGACCCTGGGGAGCATGAGGGACGACCTCGCCGCCGCTCAGAAACTCGCGCTGATTGGGTCGCTCAGGGGAACGGCGGGTAACCGTGCGATTGCCGCTGTTTTGTCGCCTCCTCGAACTCCGACGATCCAACGCTGGAGTAGCTCCGAGCACGTCCGACTCGGCGATGTGATAGATCGTCAGGTACCGGTGGGTGGCGGTGTGTCCTTGACCTATGGCCAGATCGTCGCCCTGGCCGGCGATGAGTTTGGAACACTTGAAGAGCTCATGAGCGCAACGCAGACCGATGAAGGTCGCGCCATGATCCGCGCTCATCTGGAACGAGCCTCCATAGCCGGGACGGCAGGGCCACTGTTGCCTGCACCGACAGCAGACCAGAGAGCCGAGGCAGGTTCTCAGTACATCGCACTCGCGATGAGCAACACGCCTCACTTCGCCGGCGGCGGTACTGCTGTTGCTACGTGGTTGGAGAAGCACGCCGCGGCTGTCGACCTCGCGCTCCAGTCCGGAATCACTCGCGACGACGCCCTGATGGACCGGGCATACCTGACAGAAGCCTTTGGCGACCACTTCCTCACCGATGCATTCTCTAGCGGTCACATTCGCGTTCCACGGCAGGAGATCGAGGCATATTACGTCAACGAGTTCGCTCCCATGGTGTTTGATAGTTTGCTCGACAATCTGCGGGAACGACTGGTCGACGAGATCTACGACCAGATCGATGACCAGACCTCGCTCGACGAATTGGCCTATGTCGGGGGGGTGCTGCCGGGGTTGGGCCTTCGAGCCGAGTTCAGACGCAGGATCCGGGCAAAGGTCAACAGTCGGATCGCCCAGGGTCTTGAAAGGGCCGGCGGACGCGGCCCCGTCGTGATCAAGTTCGGCCAAGCACTTGCGGGGATCATCTGCGGAGCCATGCACGACGCCGAGAATAGGAACGGCCTGAGAGTGGTCAGCAACATGGATGCTGATCCGTGGGTCGCCTACGGCGACTCTGATCTCGACAAGAACCCCCAGCACCGTGCGTACGTCGAGGAGGCGGTCCGGACGGCGGTTGCTGATCTCGACCAAGCCCGGTCGATAGGTCTGGACGAAGGCCAGTCGCTGTTCAACCTCGTTGATCCGGCCTTTGTGCCGGCCTGTGTCTATTTCGGGTTCGACCAGGACGCGTTGTCGCCGGAAGCCTCGGCAACCGTGGGAATGGTTGCGCAATACCTCCAGTACCACCCCTCGACAGAAGTCAGCCTTGTCGGTCACACCGACCAAGTGGGAGAGGCACCGTACAACGAAAATCTTGGTCTCCGTCGGGCCGAGCGGGTACGGCTGCAGCTGACCTCACAGGGACTCGAAGCCGACCGCATCCGTATTGAGAGCATGGGCGAACGACTTCCCGTCTCGCATGATCGAGCGAACTACCACTTGAACCGCCGCGTGTCCTTCGCCTACGCCTCTGGGGCTCAGCAGGCGGACAAGACCCCGGAGGACGTCGGAATCGAGCATGCTCGACGCCGCGCTGTCAACGAGATCGGTCCGCCGTATCAAGCGGAAAGCCACTTTCCGCGATCAGCCGAAGGTGAGAACGAGGACTTGCCCAACTGGCACTGGGCTGACCTCTCACCTTCCTTTCAAGCTGAAATGAACAAGTGGGTGTCTCACTATGTAAACGAGTATGCGGCGGGCGCCCTTGCCAATAAGGCGTTGGACGACCAGGTTATCTCGACGCCGATCGGTGACTTCACGATCAGTCCTAGACCGATCGCACACCGCATCGTAGCCGAGATCTCCGCCGACCCGGTGGGCTTTCTCGGCAGGATGATGGGACGCGCCGCTGGGACTTAGCCTTGGTGCTCTGCTAAGGAAGAAACCAGCACGCCTCCTGGCCCGTTACCCGGTCGGCTAACACGGGCGGTCGGGGATGACACTTATTGCTGAATAAACCCCCCATTTATCGCTGCGAATCACAGGACTGGGTGGGTCAGTAGTGCGGGGAACCTCTTTGAACCCGAGGTTTCCAGTCCTACGCCAGCGCCAGCCCACCACACTTTATATCTAACCCACGCTCTACGAGGCGTGACAGGCCACGAGTCGACCAAAACTGTGTCCTTGTTTTCTGAGATGACGGCGACCTCGGGCAGATAGGCAGGCGTGAATCTGTCTCCGACTGTCGCTGAGTCGTGTACTCGCGCGCCGGCAATTTGGTCGCTGAGCGCCTCAGCCGGTCGGAGGTCCGTCCCCGGGAAACCTGAGCGTGCCCCGTCTGGGACCCGTTATGCAATGTCAGGGCTTGAGGTGCTACCGGGCCGGTGAAGTCTACCGGTTCGATTGTTTGGACGGCGACGGATTTGCACCGGCGGATTGTCTTGGCGAACCCCGTGAGGGTGGTGTCCAGGCGGGAGAGTTCTTCGGCGGGGAGCCCGTATGTGGTGAATGCAGTGGTTGGCAATGCCCTGTGAACCGTCATCGAGGTGGCGAACAGCTCGAGGTCAAGATGCGGGTCCCGCCGCCGGCACAATTCAATCAGCTGCAACCGACTGAACCGGCCGCTGTTGATGATCGACTAGGCATCAAGGTAGTCCCGGGCGTAACCACGGGAATAGACCGCCAGCAATTTGGAGGCAACGGAATCCTTCAGCGACATGACCGGACCCACGTCCACGACTGCCGGCTGGTTCTCCCACCAGTCCAGCCCAAGGTCCATAACGACTGTTTTGCCTCCCTTGGCCACGGTCAGGCTGGCGAACTCCTGATACTGGCGCGTGACCTCGACCGTGTACCCGGCCGATTCAAGGGCTGCTGTCATCTTCTTCACGCAGGCCGCGAAAGTTTCCAGGGTGTGCCTTCGGTGCAGAGCGAAAAGATCGACGTCCTCCGACATCCGGGCGATCACGCCGTGTTCCTCCAGTGCCTGTCCCCCGGCAAGGATGAAGCCGTCCTCAGCGAGAACGGACAGCGCTATTTCGGTTGCTACGCGTTGAGCGTCGTCCATGAAGTGTGTTCCTTGCTTTCACGGTCTTTGGGAAGCTGAGGGAAAGACGTCTCCCACAGTTGGCGGCACCGATCGGGCAGCCGCATCGAGGGCCACAGTCCCACCAGCCGACCCGCGTTGAGAATGTCGCCCATTTCTTCGATCGACCCCCAGTTCTGCAGCGTCAACTGGTAGAGCACGGCGCATGCTGCATCATCCGCCACGTCGCAGCGCCGGTCCGGCCCCAATCCAGATTGATCGGCAACTTAACAACGCCGGCCACCGGCCCCTTCAGATCTTCAAGGTCCTTGGGGACAAGATACGCCTGAATTCAGGACATGGCGGCGAAATCGACAGCCCATCGTCATGTAGCCGACGTCGCTGATAAGCACGAGCAGGTATCGACAGAAGAACCCTCAATCCAGGTGAGACGCGCTATGAACGTCATGGGCCATATGAACGACGGCGTTGGCTGCTGTTTGGCACAGCCTCGACGTCAGACCGCCTGCCGGCATTAGGCAGCAATGAGCCCTTCGGATTGAGCCCAAGTCATGTTGGCCGGCACCGGACACACCATGAACAAGCAGAACAGCCGCTCAAGGCCGAACAGGAGGAACCAGGTGAACCGCCAACAACGCATTCAAGAAGCTCGCACTGGATATTCTTCGGGTCATGTTGCCGAGGCCACGGACGTCCATGAACAGGTAACGAAGTACGTACGGTCGATCGAGGTAGGCAAGGAGGCAACCGGCACCACCAGCGGCCAGCAATGAAAAAGGCCCCCGAAGGGGCCCTTCACAACACAATATGTGCACACTCAGAGGCTAAAAAGCCCCTGAACAGGGGAAACACGTGCCCGAGGTGGGACTCGAACCCACACACCTTTCGATACCGCATTTTGAGTGCGGCGCGTCTGCCAATTCCGCCACTCGGGCGCGGAGTACACGGAGTAACAATCGTAGGCTCACAGCGAAGTGTGAGCAACGCAGCCACTACCAGTGCGCGGATTTACTCTACAGGCAGATAGGCTAAAACCAGAATCGCGCCACCGCCGTCGCAACAAGCCATGCCGATCCAAGTACAAGCGCGGGGCCCAACTAAGATAGTCATAGTCCCGCCGTACCTTTTCAAGGAGATCCCGTGTCAGAACCGACGGAGTCAAACAAAACGTCCCAGCCGGCGCGCCGCGTCGTCGTAGCCGAAGACGAAACCCTTATCCGCCTCGACATCATCGAAATCCTGCGCGGTGAAGGCTACGACGTCATCGGCGAGGCCGACAACGGCGAGAAGGCCGTGCAGCTGGCCGAGGAGCTCAAGCCGGACCTGGTCCTCATGGACGTCAAGATGCCTGTCATGGACGGCATCTCCGCCGCAGAGAAGATCGTCAAGGCCCGCATCGCCCCCGTCGTCCTCCTAACCGCCTTCAGCCAGAAGGAACTCGTGGAGCGCGCCCGCGACGCCGGCGCCATGGCCTACGTGGTGAAGCCCTTCACGCCCGCTGACCTGATCCCCGCCCTGGAGATCGCACTGTCACGCCACGAGGAGATCAAGGCCCTCGAGTCCGAGGTCACCGACCTGCAGGAGCAGTTCGCCACCCGAAAGCTCGTCGAACGCGCGAAGAGCCTGCTGACCACCAAGATGGGCCTGACGGAGCCGGAAGCCTTCCGCTGGATTCAGAAGACCTCGATGGACCGCCGCCTCAGCATGCGCGAAGTGGCCGAGACCATCATCAACCAGGTCAACTAACGCCAAAGGCAGCAAGAAAGAAGGACCCCGGCAGCGCCGGGGTCCTTCCGCGTTAAGCGGGAGAAAAAGAAAGGATCCCCGCCACCAGTCAACTGGCGCCGGGGATCCTCCCTGACAGGTCAGGCTACTCAGCGGGAGCTGCCGCCTTGTCCTTGTTCTTCTTCTTCTTTTCCGGCCACGGGCCGAGCTTTTCCTTCTTCTCGGTCACATCGCCCGTGCGGGACGTGTCGGCGAGGTCGCCCACCTTGTGGACCTTGAGCGAGTTGGTCGAACCCGCCTTGCCCGGAGGGGAACCGGCAGCGATGACCACGAGGTCGCCGTCTTCCACCAGTTCCATGTCCAGCAGGCTGCGGTCCACCTGTGCCGTCATCTCATCCGTGTGGCCCACCATGGCAACCAGCTGCGGCTGGATGCCCCAGGTCAGCGCCAGCTGGTTCCACACGTGCTCCACCGGGGTGAAGGCGAAGACCGGCTTGATCGGGCGGAGGCGGGACAGGCGGCGCGCCGAATCACCGGACTGCGTGAACGTACAGATGTACTTGGCGTCCAGCTGGTCGGCGATTTCCACGGCGGCACGGGTGATCGCGCCACCGCGGGTCTTGGGCTTGGTCCCCAGCGGGGGGACGCGCTCGAGGCCGTGCTCTTCGGTGGACTCGATGATCCGGGCCATGGTCTTGACCGTCTCGATCGGGTACTTGCCCACGCTCGTCTCACCGGAGAGCATGACTGCGTCGGCGCCGTCGAGCACGGCGTTGGCGCAGTCGGAGGCCTCGGCGCGGGTCGGGCGGGGGTTGTCGATCATGGACTCGAGCACCTGCGTGGCCACGATGACCGGCTTGGCCCAGCGGCGCGCCAGTTCAATGGCACGCTTCTGCACGATCGGCACTTCCTCCAGCGGAAGCTCCACGCCCAGGTCGCCACGGGCCACCATGATCGCGTCGAACGCGTCGATGATTTCGTGGAGCTGGTCCACGGCCTGCGGCTTTTCGATCTTGGCGATCACCGGAACGCGGCGGCCTTCTTCATCCATGATCTCGTGGACGCGCTTGATGTCGGCGGCGTCACGCACGAAGGACAGGGCAACCAGGTCCACGCCGCGGCGGATGGCCCAGCGCAGGTCGTCCTCGTCCTTTTCGCTCAGCGCGGGGACGTTCACGGCAACACCGGGCAGGTTGATGCCCTTGTTGTTGGACACGTAGCCGCCCACCGTCACCTTGGCAACGACCTTGACGTCGTCAACCTCAACGGCGCGCAGCGCCACCTTGCCGTCGTCGATCAGCAGGGCATCGCCCGGCTTGACGTCCTCGGTGAGGCTCTTCAGGGTGGTGGAGCAGATCTCCTTGGTGCCCGGCACGTCCTCCGTGGTGATCGTGAAGATATCCCCCACGGCCAGCAGGTGCGGACCGTCAACGAAGCGGCCCAGGCGGATCTTCGGGCCCTGCAGGTCGGCCATGATCGCCACAGCCTTGCCCAGGTCGGCCGCCGCCTTGCGGACGTTCTCGTAGGTGTTGTCGTGCACGGAGTAGTCACCGTGGCTCATGTTCATGCGGGCTACATCAACGCCGGCTTCCAGCACCGCGAGGGTGTTTTCGTAGCTGGCAATGGCCGGTCCGAAGGTGGCCACAATCTTTGCGCGTCTCATATACCTACCCTATTGGTCACTTTGCATTGGTTAAGTTGTCACGGAGATGAATTCCCCGGGTCGGCCGCCACGAAGGAAGGCGCGCTTACAGGACTGCGATGGCGCGGTCCGTCGGAGCTACAGGTGCAGGAAGGATGGTGCTGCCCATCAGGAACTTGTCCACCGCGGCAGCGGCCGCACGGCCTTCTGCGATGGCCCACACGATCAGGGACTGTCCGCGGCCGGCGTCGCCTGCCACGAAGACACCCTCCGTGTTGGTCATGTAGTAGCCGTCACGGGCCACGTTGCCGCGGCCGTCGAACTCGGCGTTGACCTGTTCGGTGATGCCGGCGGGTTCTGCACCGGTGAAGCCCAGCGACAGGAACACCAGGTCGGCGGGGATGATCCGCTCGGTGCCGGCCTTGGGGAGACGCTTGCCGTCCACGAATTCGGTTTCGGCAACCTTGACACCGGTTAGCTTGCCGTCCTCGCCCACGAACTCAACGGTGGAGGCGAGGTACGTCCGCTCGCCGCCTTCCTCGTGGGCACTGGCCACCTCGAAGAGGGTGGGGAACGTCGGCCACGGCTGGTGGCCGGCGCGCTCCAGCGGCGGCTGCTTGCCGATGGCGAGCGTGGTCACCGATGCTGCCTGGTGGCGGTGCGCCGTGCCGATGCAGTCAGCACCGGTGTCGCCGCCGCCCAGGATGACGACGTGCTTGCCGCGCGCGTCAATGTGGTTCTCCGGGGACTCCCCCGCCACCACACGGTTGCTGGGAACCAGGTAATCCATGGCGAAGTGCACGCCCTCGAGCTCGCGGCCCGGGATGGGCAGGTCACGCGGCACCGTTGCACCGGTGGCGATGACCACGGCGTCGTAGCGGCGGCGCAGCTGCTCCCACGTGACGTCCGTACCTACGGCGACGCCGGTGCGGAACCGGGTGCCCTCGGCCTTCATCTGCTCGAGCCGGCGGTCCACCTGCTCTTTTTCCATCTTGAAGTCGGGGATGCCGTAGCGCAGCAGGCCGCCGATCTTGTCGTCCCGTTCGTATACGGCCACGGTGTGGCCCACCCGGGTCAGCTGCTGCGCAGCCGCCAGGCCGGCAGGGCCGGAACCGACAACGGCGACCGTCTTGCCGGTGAGGCGGTGCGGGGGCAGCGGGTTGACCCAGCCGTTGTCGAAGGCCTCATCGATGATGGACACCTCGACCTGCTTGATGGTCACGGCAGGCTGGTTGATGCCCAACACGCAGGACGCCTCGCACGGGGCGGGGCAGAGCCGGCCGGTCCACTCGGGGAAGTTGTTGGTGGCGTGCAGCCGCTCAATCGCTTCCTCGCCCTTGTCCCGCCACATGAGGTCGTTCCACTCGGGAATCAGGTTCCCCAGCGGGCAGCCCTGGTGGCAGAACGGCACGCCGCAGTCCATGCAGCGGCCAGCCTGGCTCTTCAGGACACCCTTTTCCTGGGCCTCGTACACTTCCTTCCAGTCCATGATGCGGACCGGAACGGGACGGCGCGGCTGGGTTTCACGCTGACGTACTTTCAGAAATCCGCGTGGGTCAGCCACCGGTCACCTCCAGGATTCGAGACCAAACTTCTTCGCCGTCGGGGTCGAGGCCCTCTTCGATGGCGTCAAGCCTGGTTTGCAGCACTGCGGCGTAGTCGCGCGGCAGCACCTTGGTTATGCGGGCAGCGGTGTCGTCGAAGTTGTCGAGCAGACGCGCGGCCAGCTGGGATTCGGTTTCCTCCACGTGCTTGACCAGCAGGCCGTGGACTATGTCGCGGTCCTCGGCGTCCAGCTCGAGGAGCTGGAGTTCGCCGGACTGCAGGGCTTCCTTGTTGACCCGGGCACTGTCGAGGTCCAGCACATAGGCCGTACCGCCAGACATGCCCGCGCCAAAGTTGCGGCCGGTGCGGCCGATGATCAGCGTCTGGCCGCCGGTCATGTACTCGCAGCCGTGGTCGCCGATGCCTTCAACAACAGCCGTGGCGCCGGAGTTGCGGACCAGGAAGCGTTCGCCCACCTGGCCGCGCAGGAACAGCTCGCCGCTCGTGGCACCGTAGCCGATCACGTTGCCGGCCACGACGTTCCGCTCAGCCTGGAACACGTTGGTGCGGTCCGGGCGGACGATGATCCGGCCGCCGGAGAGGCCCTTGCCCACGTAGTCATTGGAGTCGCCGTACAGGCGCAGCGTGATGCCGGCAGGCAGGAAGGCGCCCAGCGACTGGCCGGCCGTGCCGTTCAGCGTGATGTCAATGGTGTCCGTGGCCAACACGTCCGTGCCGAACTTCTTGGTCACCTCGTGGCCGAGCATGGTGCCGACGGACCGGTCGGTGTTGATCACGTCAACGGTGATCTTCACCGGGGCACGGTCAGTCAGTGCCTCGGCGGCCATGGTGATCAGCCGCTGGTCGAAGTGCTTGTCCAGCTCGTGGTTCTGGCCGGTCAGGTTCCGCAGCGGGGCATCGTCGTCGAACTCGAGGCCGTGCAGGATCGGATCCAGGTCCAGGCCTTCGGCCTTCCAGTGGCTGATCGCGTCGCGGGTGTCCAGCACCTCGGCGTGGCCGATCGCTTCCTCGATGCTCCGGAAACCAAGCTCCGCGAGAATCTCGCGGACTTCCTCGGCCAGGAATTCGAAGAAGTTGACCACGAACTCGGGCTTGCCGCTGAAGCGGGCCCGAAGCTCGGGGTTCTGCGTGGCGACGCCGACCGGGCAGGTGTCCAGGTGGCAGACACGCATCATGATGCAGCCCTCAACCACCAGCGGAGCCGTGGCGAAGCCGAATTCCTCACCGCCGAGCAGGGCAGCGATAACGACGTCGCGTCCCGTCTTGAGCTGGCCGTCCACCTGCACCACCACGCGGTCGCGCAGGCCGTTGAGCATGAGGGTCTGCTGGGTCTCTGCGAGACCCAGCTCCCACGGCACACCGGCGTGCTTGAGCGAGTTCAGCGGCGAGGCGCCGGTACCGCCGTCGTGCCCGGAAACAAGCACGACGTCGGCCTTGGCCTTGGTAACGCCGGCGGCAACTGTGCCGATGCCCACCTCGGAGACGAGCTTGACATGCACCCGGGCAGAGGGGTTCGCGCGTTTGGCATCGTAGATGAGCTGTGCGAGGTCCTCGATCGAGTAGATGTCGTGGTGCGGGGGCGGGGAGATGAGTCCGACGCCGGGGGTCGAGTGGCGGGTGCGGGCAACCCAGGGGTAGACCTTCTGGGCCATCAGCTGCCCGCCTTCGCCGGGCTTGGCGCCCTGCGCCATCTTGATCTGGATGTCGTCGGCGTTGGTCAGGTAGAGGCTCGTGACGCCGAAGCGGCCCGAGGCGATCTGCTTGACGGCGGAACGGCGCTCGGGATCGAGCAGGCGCTCCACGTCCTCGCCGCCTTCACCGGTGTTGGACTTGCCGCCCAGCCGGTTCATGGCGATCGCGAGGGTCTCGTGTGCTTCCTTGGAGATGGAGCCGTAGCTCATGGCACCCGTGGAGAAGCGCTTGACGATGCTGGAGACCGGCTCGACTTCCTCGAGCGGCACGGCGGGGCGCACGCCGTCCTTGAACTTGAGCAGACCGCGCAGGGTCATCAGGTTCTCGGACTGGTCATCCACGCCCTTGGTGTAGGCCTTGAAGATGTCATAGCGGCGCTCACGCGTGGCGTGCTGCAGCCTGAACACCGTCTCCGGGTTGAAGAGGTGCGGCTCGCCGTCGCGGCGCCACTGGTACTCGCCGCCGCCGAGCAGCGGCCGGTGCGGCTGTTCAATGCCGCCCTCCGGGTAGGCCATCTGGTGGCGCGCGGACACCTCGGCCGCGATGACGTCAAGGCCCACGCCGCCCAGCTGGGAGTGCGTGCCGGCGAAGAATTCGTCGACGAGCTCCTGGCCCAGGCCCAGCGCTTCGAAGGTCTGGGCGCCGGTGTAGGACGCCACGGTGGAGATGCCCATCTTGGACATGATCTTCAGGACACCCTTGCCGAGGCCCTTGATCAGGTTGTAGACGCCGTCCTGCGGGGTTACGCCCACCACGTCGCCGGCAGCGATGAGCTGCTCGACGGATTCCATGGCCAGGTACGGGTTCACGGCGGACGCGCCGTAACCGATGAGCACGGCCACGTGGTGCGTCTCGCGGACGTCGCCCGCCTCGACCACCAGGGCGGTCTTGGTGCGGTTGGCGCTGCGCAGCAGGTGGTGGTGCACGGCGCTGACCAGCAGCAGGGACGGGATCGGTGCCCACTGGGCGTTGGAGTCGCGGTCGGAGAGGACCACGTACTGCACGCCGCGGTTGATGGCGCCGGAAACCTGCTCGCAGATTTCGGTGAGCCGTGCGCGGAGCGCGGCTTCGCCGCCCTCGGGGCGGTAGAGGCCGCGGACCCGCATGGCCACCTTGTCGCCGTCGGCGTTTTCGATGTAGGCGATCTTTGCCAGCTGGTCGTTGTTGATCACCGGGAACGGCAGCGAGACCTGCGGCTGGCGCACCTGCTTGGTGTCCAGGAGGTTGCCGTTCGGGCCGATGGCGCAGGTCAGGGAGGTGACCAGCTCTTCACGGATGGCATCCAGCGGCGGGTTGGTCACCTGCGCGAAGGACTGCACGAAGTAGTCGAAGAGCAGGCGCGGGCGCTTGGACAGCACGGCCACCGGGGTGTCGGAGCCCATGGCACCCAGGGGCTCGGCGCCGGTCCGGGCCATCGGGCCCAGCAGGATCTTCAGCTCTTCGGTGGTGTAGCCGAAGGTGCGCTGGCGGATGTTCACGGACGCGGCGGTGTGCACCACGTGCTCGCGCTCGGGCAGCTCGTTGAGGTCGATCAGGTTGTCCTTGACCCACTCGGCCCAGGGGTTGGCCGCGGCGACCTCGGCCTTGACCTCGTCATCGCCGATGATGCGGCCAGCCTCGGTGTCGACGAGGAACATCTTGCCGGGCGAGACGCGGCCCTTCTTGACCACCTTGGACGGCTCGACCTCGATCACGCCCACCTCGGAGGCGAAGACGACGAGGCCGTCCTCGGTGATCCAGTAGCGGCCGGGACGCAGGCCGTTGCGGTCAAGGGTGGCGCCCACGAGGTTGCCGTCGGTGAACGACACAGCGGCCGGACCGTCCCACGGCTCCATCAGGAGGGAGTGGTACTCGTAGAACGCGCGGCGTGCCGGATCCATCGTGGCGTGGTTTTCCCAGGCCTCGGGGATCATCATCATGATCGCGTGCGTGATGGGGCGGCCGGAGAGCCACAGCAGTTCGGCCACTTCGTCGAAGGAGGCCGAGTCGGAGGCACCGGGGGTGCAGATCGGGAACAGCTCTTCCGGCGAGTCGCCCAGCAGCGGGTTGGCGAGCTGCGACTGGCGGGCGCGCATCCAGTTCCGGTTGCCCTTGACGGTGTTGATTTCACCGTTGTGGGCGATGGTGCGGAACGGCTGGGCCAGCGGCCAGGACGGGAAGGTGTTGGTGGAGAAGCGGGAGTGGACGATCGCCAGCTTGGTCTTGAAGCGCTTGTCCGAAAGGTCCGGGTAGAACGGCTCCAGCTGGGCGGTGGTGAGCATGCCCTTGTAGACGATGGTCCGCGAGGACAGCGACGGGAAGTAGACGCCGAACTTGTTCTGGGCACGCTTGCGGATGCGCCAGGCGCGGCCGTCCAGGTCGTTGCGGTCCAGCTGCTCGCCGGTTGTGGAGGCGAAGAACGGCTGGGAGAAGTACGGCATGCAGGCGCGCGCCATGGCTCCGACCAGGTCGGCGACGACGGGAACTTCACGCCAGCCAAGGACCGTCAGGCCCTCATCTGCAGCCAAGGCCTCGATGCCTGCCTTGGCGGCGTCGGCCTCGCGCTGCTCAGCCGGCAGGAAGGCAGTACCCACCACGTACTGCCCCGGAGCCGGAAGTTCGAATTCGGTGACGGCACGGAAGAATTCGTCCGGCACCTGCATCAGGAGGCCGGCGCCGTCGCCCGTTCCCTCATCGGCGCCGACGGCGCCGCGGTGCTCGAGGTTGCGCAGGGCCGTCAGGGCTGCCTCGACGATGTCGTAGCCGGGCTCACCGCGCAGCGTGGCAATAATCGCAAGACCGCAGGCGTCCTTCTCCTGCTCCGGGTTGTAGAGCCCGGATGCCTCTGGGAGCGCCGCGAACCGCTTGAACGGCGACATGGCGGCGTCCGGCTGGTTCGTTTCGGACCAGCTGGGGCCTGAAAGAGTTTGGGTCATGGGAGACGTCCTTCCTCCTGATCGTGCGTATGGAAGGGACAACGTTGGCCCCACTCAGCGCGCCACTGTGATGGGCACAACAAAGTGTTACTGCTTACTGGAAATTGTAGGGCAGGCCTACCTGCAGAACTAACAGTTACACAGGCTTCTGCCCCGGGCTTGACCCCGCCAGCAGCTCTATGCTGACCGGAGTTGCCTCTGCCACGACGTTGTGGTGGTGGGCGCTCCGAGCGGTAACTCTCTGCTGCCCTGGGTACCGGTGCCTTCTAGCGCGAGCTGTCGGCGTCCGGCGCGGTTCCGGTGTCTGTGCCACCGGGCTTTCCGGTGTTCCGCGACTCCGCGGCGGTTGGGGTGCCGCCGGTGGATGCCGGGACTGCTTCCGTTTGGGCAGAAGCTAGCCCGGAACCGTTTTGGTTATCAGGGAGATTACCACGCGATTCACTATCTGAGACAACGGCGTCCGTATCACGGGCTGGATGGCCGGTCACATTCGGAGCGGAAGCGGAGCCGCGTGGCGTCTCCGAACCAGCTGCCAAACCCTCATTTTCAGCGCTGGCCGGCTGGTCGCCGTCGGCCTTCCCAGCCGCCACAGCGGCGGGCTCCCGGCCCGGCAGGTAGACACTGTCGGGGTTGCCGCCCTTGCGCCGCCCCAGCATGATGAATACGGCAAGAGCCGCGATGAACACGAAGATGCTGGTCCAGACGTTCAGCCGGGTGGTGATGCCGAACAGGCTGATCTGCTCGGCGTCGTCGATCCGCATGGCCTCGATCCAGACCCGGCCCAGCGTGTAGTACATGGCGTACAGCCAGAAGAGCCGGCCGCGGCGGAAGTGGAACCGCCGGTCCAGCGCCAGGAGGATCAGCACCCCCGCGATGTTCCAGAGTGATTCATAGAGGAACGTGGGGTGGAAGAGGGTGTCGGCGGGGTAGCCGGCCGGGAAGTTGGCGTTGTCGGCGTCCACCTGGAGGCCCCAGGGCTGCGTGGTGGGACCGCCGAAGAGTTCCTGGTTGAAGTAGTTTCCCCACCGGCCGATGGCCTGCGCCAGCAGCAGCCCGGGGGCTGCCGCATCCATGAACGCCGTGAGCTTGACCCCGGCGCGGCGGCAGCCGATCCAGGCGCCGAAGGCACCCAGCACCACGGCGCCCCAGATTCCGAGGCCGCCGCGCTGGATCTGTGGGATCAGCGACAGGTCCCCGGTGCCGTCGAAGCCCGGACCGAAGTACGCGTCCGGCGACGAGAACACGTGGTAGAGCCGGCCGCCGATGATGCCGAACGGGATGGCCCAGATGGCGATGTCCCAGACGCTGCCTTCAGGCGCCCCCCGCTTGGCCCAGCGGACGGACGTCAGCCACAGGCCGACGACGATGCCCGCCAGGATGCACAGGGCGTAGGCGTGGATGCGGAGCGATCCCCACGGCAGCGGAATGTCGAATCCGGACCAGTCCGGGCTCGGAATACTTGCGGGCACCATGCCGGCTGGAAGCAGGCCGGCCTGTACCAGCGTGGCTGCGGTGAGGAGCGTCTGCATGGCTGCGGTTACTTCCTGGTCAGTCCGGTACTGAGGTCTTTGGTCAGCTTGGCGACGGCGTCCACTCCGCCGTCGCGGACGGCTGCCACGAGCGCCGAGCCGACAATCACGCCGTCGGCGTAGGCGGCGATCTCCGCCACCTGCTCCGCCGTGGATACGCCGAGGCCGACGCACACGCGCTCCGCTCCGGCCGCCTTGGCCGCGGCCACCACACCGTTGGCAGCATCGCTCACGGCCGTCCGTGCGCCGGTGACGCCCATGATGGAGACGGCATAGATGAAGCCGCGGCTCGCGTCCACGGTCCGGCGCATCCGCTCAGGGGTGGAGGAAGGCGCCACCAGGAAGACACGGTCCAGGCCGTACTTCTCCGAAGCTTCCATCCACTCGGCCGCCTCGTCAGGAATCAGGTCCGGAGTAATGAGCCCCGCTCCCCCGGCCTCGGCCAGGCGCCGCGAGAACTCGTCCACGCCCATGCGCATCACGGGATTCCAGTACGTCATGACCAGGACGGCGGCGTCGGTCTGGCTGGTGATGCCGGCGACGACGTCAAAGACCTGCCGGACGTGGAACCCCTTGGCCAGCGCCTCAGTGGTGGCCGCCTGGATGACCGGGCCGTCCATGACCGGGTCCGAGTAGGGGATGCCGATCTCAATCAGGTCGGCGCCGTTGCGTGCCAGGGCGATGCCGGCGGCGATCGTCTCTTCGACGCTGGGGTACCCGGCGGGCAGGTAGCCGATGAGGGCCGCGCGGCCCTCCGCGCGGGCCTTGTCGATGGCAATAGCCGACTTGCTGGTGATCTGCTTGCCGGAGTTCTGTGCAGTGGTCACAGCTGCTCCCCTTCCTTGCCGATGGTCGCCTCGGCCGAGTCCTTCTCCAGCAGGTCGAACCATTCCGCGGCGGTTGCCACGTCCTTGTCTCCCCTGCCGGACAGGTTCACAATCACGATCTTCTCAGCGGCGTCGCCGCCTTCGGCCGCCAGCCGCTGGCCCACTTTGATGGCGCCGGCGAGGGCGTGGGAGGACTCGATCGCGGGGATGATGCCCTCGGTCCGGCACAGCAGCCGGAAGGCGTCCATGGCTTCGCTGTCCGTAATCGGCTCGTAGCTGACGCGTCCGATGTCGGCGAGGTAGGAGTGTTCCGGCCCGACGCCGGGGTAGTCCAGCCCGGCGGAGATGGAGTGCGACTCGATGGTCTGGCCGTCGTCGTCCTGCATGAGGTAGGACCGGGCACCGTGCAGCACGCCGGGCCGGCCCAGCGTGATGGTGGCCGCGTGGCGGCCCGTCTCGACGCCGTCGCCGCCGGCCTCAAAACCGTAGATCTTCACGGACGGGTCGTCCAGGAAGCCGTGGAAGATGCCGATGGCGTTGGAGCCGCCGCCGATGCAGGCGCAGACGGCATCCGGCAGCCGGCCGGTCTGCTCAAGGATCTGCTCGCGTGCCTCGTCGCCAATGACTTCGTGGAAGTAGCGGACCAGGGCCGGGAACGGGTGGGCTCCGGCTGCCGTGCCCAGCAGGTAGTGGGTGTTGCCGACGTTGGCCACCCAGTCGCGCAAAGCCTCGTTGATCGCGTCCTTCAGGGTCTGCGACCCGTTGGTGACGGGGATGACGGTGGCGCCCAGGAGCTCCATCCGCGCCACGTTCAGCGCCTGCCGGCGGCAGTCCTCGGCGCCCATGTACACCACGCATTCCAGGCCCAGCAGCGCCGCGGCCGTCGCGCTGGCCACGCCGTGCTGCCCGGCGCCGGTCTCGGCAATGACCCGGGTCTTGCCCATCCGCTTGGCAAGCAGCGCCTGGCCCAGCACGTTGTTGATCTTGTGTGAGCCGGTGTGGTTCAGGTCCTCGCGCTTGAGGAAGATCCGGACACCGCCGGCGTGCTCGGCAAAGCGCTTGGCCTCGGTCAGGAGCGAGGGCCGGCCGGAGTAGTTCTTGTTCAGCTCCGCGATCTGGGCGGTGAACTCGGGATCGGCTTTGGCCTTCTCGAAGGTGTCCTCGAGCTCGTCCAGGGCGGCGATCAGTGACTCAGGCATCCAGCGGCCGCCGTACTCGCCGAAGTAGGGTCCCGGGGCGTGGCGCAGCGAGCGGCCTCCCTGCAGGAATGCGTCCACCGAGCCCTGGTCAGAGCCGGCTGTTGGCGCGTCGGCCATCAGTCTCACCATCCTGTTCACTTTTTCTGTTCGATGTCAGGCGCCATCCGCCCGCACGGTGTGCGGACAGACGGCACCACGGGTGGGTGGGAGCTCAGGCCCGGGCGGCGATGGCCGCGGCCCCGGCCGCTGTGAACTCCGCGATGCGTTCACGCGGGGTGGCGTCGCTGACGAGCGCCTCCCCCACGAGGATGGCGTTGGCGCCATGTGCCGCGTAGTGCGCGACGTCGTCGGCGTTCCGAACGCCCGACTCCGCCACCACCACGGCACCGGAAGGAATGCTGCCGGCGAGTGAGGCGAAAACGGAGCGGTCGACGTCGAGCGTCTTAAGGTTGCGGACGTTGACGCCGATGATCCGGGCGTCGGTGGCCACCGCGCGCTCCACTTCGTCCGGGGTGTGGGTTTCCACCAGCACGTTCATGCCGAGCTCACGGCTCAGTGCACTGAATTCGCGCAACTGCTGGTCCGACAGGGCGGCGACGATCAGCAGGATGAGGTCCGCGCCGTGCGCGCGGGCTTCCCAGATCTGGTACTCGTCCAGCGTGAAGTCCTTGCGCAGCAGCGGGACATCCACCCGGGCGCGGACGGCGTCCAGGTCGGCCAGCGAGCCGTTGAACCGGCGCTGCTCGGTGAGCACGCTGATCACCGCGGCTCCACCGTCGGCGTACTGAACGGCCAGCGACGCGGGGTCCGCGATGCTGGCGAGGTCGCCCTTGGAGGGGCTGCGGCGCTTGATCTCGGCGATGACTTTGAGCTCGCCGCGGTCCGCGGAGGCGCCGCCGAGCGCAGCCCAGGCGTCCCGGGCAGGAGCAGCCGCCAGGGCACGGTCCTTCAGTTCCGCGAGGGACACGAGGCGCTTGCGCCCCTCCATGTCCTCCCTGACACCGGCGTTGATGTCGTCGAGAACCGTCACGGTTAGTGGCCGGAGTTCTTGATCTTGCTGCCGCCTACGCCGTAGCCTGCCTTGCGCATGATGAAGCCGGCCAGCAGGCCGAGGACCATGACGCCGATGCCGCTCCAGAAGATCGGGGTGTTCGCGATCACGAAGGCGATGGAGGCGATGAGGGCGCCGATGAGCATGACGATGACGCAGGTCCAGGCGGCCGGGCTGTTGCCGTGGCCGAGGTCGATGCTGTGGTCGATGCCGTGGTGCTGCTTGGGGGCCGCGGGCTTTGTACCGGAAACAGTGGCTTTGCTCATGTGAATCTCCTCAGGATCAATACTGCTTACATTCTGCCATTTTTTGCCGCGGCCTTCGGCATCGCGGCCGGGGTGCGTGCCTGCATGACCCGCCGGCTCAGGTGGGGTCGTCGCCCCGGGAGAGCCTGTCCCAGCTGTCGATCTCGTCCACGGGACCGGTCTGCTGGCCTGCGGGACCGGCCGCGGCGGCGTCGTACCTGGTGCGGGACTTCCAGTACCGTCCCGCCGGAACCACCAGCAGGCCGCACACGGCCAGCAGCGAACCTGCGACGACGGCGAGCACCGGGAACGCACTGACGCTCACGTCCGCGCTGCCTCCCGAGACCCCGGTGGCCGCGGCGATGGATCCCTGGGCCGCGGCGAGGGGATCAGCGAGGACCGTCGCGGCAGCGGCGATGATGCCGGCAGCTGCGAGCACGATGATGGCGGTGATGATCCAGCGTCCGATTTTTCCCGCGATGGACGCCGCGAGACCGCCCGCCAGTGCGACGAGGGCCAGGGCCGTGACGGTTGTGGCAGCCTTGCTCCCCTGCACCTGAAGACCGCCCTCGCTGCCTGCGGCCTGGCCCAGCTGCTGCGGGTCGAGGTGGACGGTCAGCCAGGTCTGGGTGGTGGTGCCGAAGGCCGCCAGTGCAAGGGCCGCGATCAGCATCACCACGGTGGACTTGCGGGCCCACCCCGGAACCCTGCTGGGCGCCTTCGCCGGTGTGGCGGGTCCTGCGGGTCCCGCCATCAGGAGTTTGCCTCTTCCACCGGGCCGGGGGTGTTCACCGAATCGGGCGTGATGTTGTGCAGCGAACCGGCGGTGTGGACCGCACGCAGCGGGGCCGCTGCCTTGTTGACGGTTTCCTGTGCCTCGGCCGGGTTGCTGGAGTCCGCCACGATGCCGCCGCCGGCCTGGACGTATGCGCGTCCCTCGCGCAGGAGCGCGGAACGGATGGCGATGGCCATGTCCATGTCACCGGCGAAGTCGAGATAGCCCACCACCCCGCCGTAGATGCCGCGCCGGTGCGGCTCGAGCTCATCGAGCAGACGCAGGGCGCGGGGCTTGGGGGCGCCGGAGAGGGTTCCGGCCGGGAAGGTGGCTTTAAGGACGTCGTAAGCCTTGGCCGTGGGGGCCAGGCGTCCGACGACGGTGGAGACCAGGTGCATGATGTGGCTGAACCGCTCCACCTCCATGAACTGGGTGACATCCACAGAGCCGGCCACGCATACCTTTGAGAGGTCGTTCCGGGAGAGGTCCACCAGCATGAGGTGCTCGGCGCGTTCCTTCTGGTCCGCGAGGAGTTCCTCGGCCAGCGCCTTGTCCGCGTCCACGGTCTTGCCGCGGGGCCGCGACCCGGCGATGGGGTGCGTGATGACGTCCTCGCCGGTGACGGTCACCAGCGCCTCCGGCGAGGACCCGACGATCGAGTACTCGCGGCCGGCGGCATCCTCGAGGCTGAAGATGTACATGTAGGGGCTCGGGTTGGTGTTGCGCAGCACCCGGTAGACATCCAGCGGCGACGCCCCGCACTCCATCTCGAAGCGGCGCGAGATGACCACCTGGAAGACTTCGCCGTCCACGATCGCCTCCTTGCCGCGGTCGAGGGCAGCGAGGTACTCGGGTTCGTGCCAGCGTTCCTGGACGCTGGCGGCAAAATCGAGGGCGGCCGGTTCCAGCACGGACACCGGCTGGAGCACCGGGGTGCTGATGCGCGCCAGCAGTTCCTTCACACGCGCGACGGCGTCATGCCAGGCTTCGTCGACCCGCTCGGAGCTGTTGTCGAAGTTGATGGCGTTGGCGATCAGCAGCACCGTGCCGTCCATGTTGTCGTGGACGGCCATGTCGGTGACGAGGTTCAGTGCCAGTTCGGGAAGCTGCAGGTCGTCCTCGGGCGGGCTGGTCAGCTTTTCCCAGTGTCGGACCGTTTCCCAGCCCAGGAATCCCACCAGGCCGGAGGTGAAGGGCGGGAGCCCGTCGAACCGGTCGGTTCGCAGCGCCTCGATGGTGTCGCGGATGGCGTCAACAGGGTTTCCGTCCACGGGCACACCCGCCGGCGGCTCACCCAGCCAGTGCGCTTCTCCGTCCTTGGTGGTCAGTGTGGCGCGGGACCGTGAACCGATGAACGAGTAGCGGGACCAGGCACCGCCGACAGCCGCCGACTCCATGAGGAAGGTGCCCGGCTGGCCCTGCGCCAGCTTCCGGTACAGCCCGATCGGTGTTTCAGCATCCGCCAGCACCTTCAGCCGGACAGGGATGACCCGGCTGTGGGCGGCGAGTTCCCGGAATTCTTCCAGGCCAGGGCTGATGATTCCGAGGTCCTGCATCGCTATTGGTTCTCCGTCTGTTTTTGAGTGAAAGCCTGTTGGGTGGGTGAGGTGGGCCGCTAGTTGGCCGGACCTGCCACAACGTCGAAATCCCGGCCGTCAAAGCAGGTGCGTGTACCGGTGTGGCATGCTGCGCCCACCTGGTCCACCCGCACAAGGAGGGCGTCGCCGTCGCAGTCCAGGGCAACCGACTTGACCCACTGCACGTGGCCGGACGTATCACCCTTGCGCCAATACTCCTGGCGGGAGCGTGAGTAGAACGTCACGCGGCCGGTGGTCATGGTCCGGTTCAGCGCCTCGTCATCCATCCAGCCCAACATGAGGACCTCGTTGGTGTCGAACTGCTGCACGATGGCAGCCACGAGTCCGGCGCCGTCCCGCTTCAGCGCCGAGGCAATCTCGGCCGGCAGGGGGCTCCCCGGCAAAGGGCTCTGACCGGCGTCGGAGGAAGGGGCGCCGGCAGTTGCGGCGGTGGCGGGGGTGGGGGCGGGCTGCTCAGACATCACGTCAAGTCTAGTGCCCATCCCGGGACGCTGGCACAAGCACGGCCCGCAGGGGCTCTGAGGCACCTGCGGGCCGTGCGGTGATCTGAATAAAGCCGTGATCTGAATGAAAAGAAACCCGTCAGGAAGCGGAACGCTTCACCACGATGTCGTCGATGTAGCTGTCACCCATTTGGCGCCCGTGCTCTGCGCCGAACTGGACCCTGCTCAGGACGGTAGCGGGCAGATTCACCGTCCTGTTGAAAACCTGGACAGTCCCAAACCAGATCTGAACCGTGGACCGGGGGCCGTCAGCGCGGACCTGCATCCTGATGCGCTGCCACGTGTTCAGCGGCACGCTGGCGTTCTGGAGCTTGACATACGTTACCGAGCCGCCGGGATTGGCGGTCCGCAGCCACAGCTGTCCGTTGGCGTTGTTGCGGAAGACATCGGCCACGCGCGTCGTACCTGAGAAGAACCGGACGTACGGAACGTTGTTGCCGGCAAGGCCGCCGGTGGTGATGTTTACCCAGGCGTCCGTGCTGGCCCGTTTGGTCCCCGCGGGCAGCGCCAGCCGCATGTTCGCCACCGAGCCTGCTGTGTCCGTGGCCCGGATCCGAACCGAACATGTTCCGGAGTGCGCCTTGGGGCTGAACACAGCCACGGTTCCGGTCCCTGCAGTGCTCTTTACAAAGGGCGACAGGGTGTTTCCCTCGAAGTTGGTCGCCGTGACGAGCGTCCCGGTGAAGGTGGTGCTGGCCGGTGCCGCGAGGCCCGTCCGGCACGTTGCCGCCATGGCGGCGTTCGCGGAACCGAAGATCAGACTGCCCGATACAAGCAGCCCCAGGCTGCCCAGTGTGCCAAATTTCTTTAGAGTGCTCATAGCAATTCCTCACGCTACAGATGGAGTTTTCTTATTCGCTCCACTGCAGCCTTCCGTTCACTCCCGGAAGCAGACCAAAAGCGTCTGATGGTGCGCTGGAGCCCAGTTTGCGTGTGCACTCCCCCTGCAAATACTTAGAGCGCCAGCTTGGAAAAAACTTGGGAATTCTTGAAGGGTCCCCCGTTTCGGGCAGGGCACAAATTCACGGACATCAACAGACTGCGCAACTGCACCGGGGACGTGCTAGTTTTCCAAGTGATGCATTTCGTCGATCCGTCCCGAGAAGTCCTGGCCGAGACCCTGCTGGCGGCCGGTCCTGACTCCCCCACGCTCTGCAAGGGCTGGAAGACCAGGGACCTCGCAGCGCACCTGTATTTGCGTGAGCGGAAGGCCGCCGTCGGGCTGGGCCTGATCATCAAGAGCCTGTCCAAGGCATCGGACAAGGCAACCGCCCGGCTGGCGGGAAAACTCACCACGGCCGACGACTATGCCAAACTCGTGAACTCTTTCCGGGCAGGACCGCCTGCACTGTCCCCCATGAAGATCAAGGCGCTGGATGAGAGCTCCAACCTGATCGAATACTTCGTCCACACCGAGGATGTCCGCCGGGCCGTTGACCGCTGGGCGCCCCGGGCCCTCGACGAGGAATACTCGGACGCCCTGTGGGATGAACTGGTCAAGCGGGCAGCTATCCTCTACCGCGGCGTGGACCTGGGCATCGTCCTCGTCAGCCCCTCCGGCCCCCGGCACGTCGCCAAGCGCGCACCGGTCTCCGTAGCCATCGTCGGTGAACCCGGCGAACTGCTGATGCACGCCCATGGCCGCACGCGCCACGCGCTGGTCACCTTCGAAGGCCAGCCGGATGCCGTCGCCCTCCTCCAGTCAGCCGAAGTCGGGCTTTAACAAAAACTGACTCGCAGTTGTTGTCGTTTTGAACGCTCAAAACGACCACAACTGCGAGTCAGTTGGGTATTAGCGGACCTCGAAGCCGGCGTCGCGGATTGCCGTCTTGACCTGGGCCATCATGTCGTCCGGGCCCCAGTGGAAGATCGAAGCGGCAAGCACGGCGTCTGCGCCGGCCTGCACGGCGGGCGGGAAGTGCGCAGGCTCGCCCGCGCCGCCGGAAGCGATGATCGGAACCTTCACGGCGGCGCGGACCAGCCGGATGAGCTCAAGGTCGAAGCCGTCCTTGGTGCCGTCGGCGTCGATGGAGTTCAGCAGGATCTCACCCACACCACGGTCAGCCGCTTCCTTGGCCCAGGCGACCGCATCGATCCCGGTGCCC
The DNA here is from genome assembly GCF_042673905.1 of Arthrobacter sp. NPDC057009. NCBI lineage: Bacteria > Bacillati > Actinomycetota > Actinomycetes > Micrococcales > Micrococcaceae > Arthrobacter > Arthrobacter sp. NPDC057009. The sequence continues at coordinate 26,982 of NZ_JBHUSB010000015.1, read as the reverse complement.
TGCCGGCCGCCGTGGGTTGTCACTTCAAAGCCCGACGGCGTGGGCTCGGATCCGGGGCGGGTGCGCCTGGCGTCCACGGACAGCACCAGCACCTGGGAACCGAAGTGCCGGGTGATTTCGTCGATGACATCGGGGCGGGCCACAGCTGCAGTGTTGATGGAGGCCTTGTCGGCTCCAAACCGCAGCAGCTTGTCCACCTCCGCCACGCCGCGGACGCCGCCGCCGACCGTGAGTGGAATGAACACTTCCTCGGCGGTGCGCCGGACGACGTCGAACGTCGTTTCCCGGTTGCCGGAGGAGGCGGTCACATCGAGGAAGGTGAGTTCGTCGGCGCCGGCGTTGTCGTAGCGGTGCGCCAACTCAACGGGATCACCGGCATCGCGGAGGCCCTCGAAATTGACGCCCTTGACCACGCGGCCGGCGTCCACGTCCAGGCAGGGGATAACGCGGACGGATACAGCCATGACTTCTCCTGTTGTACTGCTGGGGGTGTGCTGAGGGAAACCGGGTCAGATCCGGCAGGCGTGGATGCTGCTGACCAGGATGGCGCGGGCGCCGAGGTCGTACAGCTCGTCCATGATCCGGTTGGTTTCCTTCTTGGGCACCATGGAGCGCACGGCCACCCAGTCCGAATCGCGCAGCGGCGAGACGGTGGGTGATTCCAGGCCGGGAGTGAGGCCGGCGGCCTGCTCCACGAGTTCCTTGCGGATGTCGTAGTCCATGAGCACGTACTGCCGCGCCACCAGGACGCCCTGCAGGCGGCGGATCAGGACGTCGATCTCCTTGGCCGTGCCGTTGGCAGCGCCGCCCTCGCCGGTGCGGCGGATGAGGACAGCCTCGGACTTGAGGATGGGGTCACCGAAGATTTCCATGCCGGCGGCCTTGAGGGTGTTGCCGGTCTCGACGACGTCGGCAATGGCGTCCGCCACGCCGAGGCGTACGGAGGATTCCACGGCGCCGTCCAGCCGGACCACCTTCGCCTTGATGCCGCGTTCCGCGAGGTAGTCGCGCAGGAGCCCGTCGTAGCTGGTGGCGAGGCGCTTGCCCTCGAGTTCCTCCACGGTGCTGAAGTCGCCGACCGGGCCGGCGAAGCGGAATGTTGAGCCGGCAAACCCGAGCGGAAGCAGTTCCTCTGCCTCCACCTGTGCGTCCAGCAGGAGGTCACGGCCGGTGATGCCGACGTCGAGCGTTCCCTGCCCGACGTACACGGCGATGTCCCGCGGGCGGAGGAAGAAGAACTCGATGTCGTTGTCCGGATCCACCATGACCAGTTCACGGTTGTCCCGGCGCTGGCGGTAGCCCGCCTCGGACAGCATGGCGGAGGCGGCTTCGGACAGGGATCCCTTGTTGGGTACGGCTACACGCAGCATTAGGAGGTCTTTCTGGTTTGGAAGGGTGGGTCAGTCAAGCGGGGCCACGCAGAGGCGGCTAGAGATGCTTGTAGACGTCTTCCAGGCTGAGGCCTTTGGCGAGCATCAGGACCTGCAGGTGGTACAGGAGCTGCGAGATCTCTTCGGCCGCGGCCTCGTCGGATTCGTACTCGGCTGCCATCCAGACTTCGGCCGCTTCCTCCACGACCTTCTTGCCGATGCCGTGGATTCCCGAGTCCAGTTCGGCGACGGTCCGGGAGCCTTCGGGGCGGGTCGCTGCCTTCTCGCTCAGTTCGGCGAACAGCGTCTCGAAATTCTTCACGCCCTCCAGCCTACTTGCTCCGGGCAGGGGCCCGCGTGTCGGGCAGTTCCATGACGGCGGGGATGTGAGCGATTACACACGGAGTGTGCTTGCGCCCGCGTCCCCGCACGTGCCCTGGAACTGGGGAAATACGTTTTAGTAGTTCTTAAGAAGCAGCGCCGTGGACAGTGCGGCCGTGACGGCCTCATGCCCCTTGTCCTCGGAGGATCCGGGCAGGCCTGCCCGGTCCAGGCCCTGCTCTTCGGTGTCGCAGGTGAGCACGCCGAACCCGACCGGCACACCGGTGCGGACGCTCACGTCGGTAAGTCCCGACGTCGCGGCCTGGCAGACGTAGTCAAAGTGCGGCGTTCCGCCGCGGATCACGACGCCGAGTGCGACGACGGCGTCAAAGTGCGGCGCCAGCCGAGCAGCAGCCACCGGGAGTTCGAAGCTGCCCGGGACGCGCAGCACGGTCGGCTCGCTGATGCCGGCGTCCTTGGCAGCGCGCAGGGCGCCGTCGAGGAGGCCATCCATGATCTGGGTGTGCCAGCTGGCCGCGACGATCGCCAGCTTCAGCTGCGACGTTTCAGCGGGGTCGAGGGTGGTGAGGTCAATCTGGGGTGCGCCGTGTCCGCTCATAAAGTGGTCCTGATCCGTTCAGTCTTGTTCGTGTTCAAAAGTATCGGTGCCGGTGCGGGGAAGCCCCGCGGTCTCGGTGTCGAGGTTCAGCAGGTGGTCCATGCGGTCCTTCTTGGTCTGCAGGTACCGGAGATTCTGTTCCCGGGACGGCACCTCGGTGGGCACCATCTCGACGACCCTTACGCCGGCCGTAGCCAGGCGGTTCTGCTTGTCCGGGTTGTTGCTCAGCAGCCGGATCTCGTGCAGGCCCATCTCGGCCAGAATCTGCGCCGCTGCCTTGTAGCAGCGGGCGTCGACGGGCAGTCCGAGCTGTTCGTTGGCCTCGACGGTGTCGAACCCGGCCTCCTGCAGGGCGTACGCCTTGATCTTGTTGGCCAGCCCGATGCCGCGGCCTTCCTGGCCGCGGAGGTACAGCAGCGTGCCGCCGTTCTCGGCGATCAGCTCCAGGGCGTAGGCGAGCTGTTCGCCGCAGTCACACCGGTAGGAGCCGAACACATCGCCGGTGAGGCATTCCGAATGCAGGCGCACGAGGGGCGCCTTGCCGTCCTTGGGAGGATTCGGGGAGCTGACCGCCAGGTGCTCGGCGCCGGTCACCAGATCGGTCCAGGCCTGGGTCACGAAATCACCGAATGCCGTGGGCAGCTGGACCACGGGCCCGCTGCTCACCGGATGCGGCTGCCGTCCGTTGCTGCTCGGTTCCGCTGCTTGAGGTGCCGTCATCGTGTTTCCCCTTCTCCGGCCGGACTGACTTCCAAAGTGCTCTCCTGTGAAGATACACGGTTGCCAGCTCCCAGATAGGCAACCAGGTCCTCAATGGAGATCAGGGGGCAGCCATGCTCGGCAGCGAAAACCCGGAGGCCGTCCAGCCGCATCATCTCCCCGTCGTCGTATACAACCTCGGCAATCACGCCCACCGGCTCCAGGCCGGCAAGCCGGCAGAGGTCGACGGCCGCTTCGGTGTGGCCGGGGCGTTCACGCACTCCCCCATTAACGGCCCGCAGCGGGAAAATATGCCCGGGGCGGGTCAGGGTCTCCGGACCGCTGTGGGGATCGGCGATGATGCGGGCCGTGAGGGCCCGGTCCGTGGCCGAGATGCCGGTGCTCACGCCGGTGGCGGCGTCGCAGGACACGGTGTAGGCAGTGCCCTTCGCGTCCTGGTTGACCTCCACCATGGGCGGCAGTTCCAGCGCGTCGGCCCGGGCGCCGTCGAGCGGCACGCAGATGACGCCGGAGCTGTACCGGATGGTCCAGCCCATGAGCGCCGGTGTGGCGTGCTGGGCGGCGAAGATGATGTCGCCTTCGTTTTCCCGGTCCTCGTTGTCCACCACCAGCACCGGACGGCCGGCCGCCATGGCGCGGACAGCGTCCTCAATCGAGTCCAGCGTCATCGTGCCGGAGGTGACGTCGCCGGAAATCGCAGCGTCGAGTTTTGGTGCGCCGTTGAGATTCGGTGCGCCGTTCAGATTCAAGGTGCCGTTCACCGCTGGACCTCCTGTGCTTTTGAGACTGCAGCTGCTTCCGAAACTGCAGCACCTTCGATGCCGGCTGCCGGGCCTTCCGTGCGGAACGCGAGCAGCCGCTCTGTGTACTTTGCCAGCACATCCACCTCAAGGTTCACCCTGCTGCCGGCCGGCTTCGCGCCGAGGCCGGTGTCTGCGAGGGTGGTGGGGATGAGCCCCACCTCGAACCACGGCGCCGTCTCCGACGCCGGGCTGACTGCCGTGACGGTGAGGGAAACGCCGTCGATGGCGATGGAACCCTTTTCCGCGATGTAGCGTGCCAGGCGCTGGGGAACGCCGAACCGCAGCCGTTCCCAGTTCCCCTGCGGTTCGCGTTCGAGCAGTTCGCCGACGCCGTCCACGTGCCCTTGGACCACGTGGCCGTCAAGGCGTCCGCCGGCGGGGACGCAGCGTTCGAGGTTGACGGGGTCGCCCGCCGCAAGCTCGCCGATGGTGCTACGGATGAGGGTTTCGCCCATGACGTCGACGCTGAAGTCCTTGCCGTCGATGGCCGTGGCGGTCAGGCACACGCCGTTGACGGCGATCGAGCCGCCCAGCGGCAGCCCCTCCGCGGTGCCCGGGGCGTGCAGGCGCAGCGTTGCGCTCGTCTCCCCGTTCCGCTCCACGGACAGGACCTTCCCCTGTTCGGCGATAATTCCGGTGAACATCAGTTAGCCTCCCATGGCTGTGCCCGCTGCTGTGCGGGCAGGTAGTGAATCGGTTGACGTAGCTTGCACCCCTGCGGCGTGTGCCGCCGGGGGCGGGTCTTGGGTTTGAGGCACCGTGGCTTCCTCCGGGAGCAGGTGCAGGCGGAGGTCCCTGCCGAGGAACTGGACCGCGCCGCCGGAGGCCGGGTCCCAGTCCCACCGCTGGGCGTCCTCCAGGGTTCCGATGCCGAGGCCGTTCAAAGCCGGCGTTCCGGAGCCCAGCAGCGTGGGGGCCAGGTAGACGATCAGCTCGTCCACAAGGCCCTCGGCCAGGAAAGCGCTGAGGATCCTTGAGCCCCCCTCCACCATGACGTGCCGGGTGCCGGCGACGAACAGCAGGTCGAGCGCCTCCCGCGGGTCACGGGTGGGCAGGTGCAGGACCTTGCCGTCATCGCCGCGGACGGCCGCGTCTTCCGGCACGTCGCGCAGTCCCATGACCGCGCGCAGCGGCTGCTTCCCTGTGGCGTCGCCGTTGGCGTCCCGGGCTGTCAGGCGGGGGTTGTCCACCAGCACGGTCTGGGTACCAACGAGGATGGCGTCGATCAGGTTCCGGAGGCCGTGGTTGTCGGCCAGGGACTCCGGGCTGGAAATCCACTGGCTGGTTCCGTCCTCGGCCGCGATGCGGCTGTCGAGCGTCTGGGCGATGTGCAGGGTGACGAAGGGACGCTTGTCGCCGACGGCTTGGAACCAGCGGCGGTTCAGCTCCAGCGCCCGTTCGGCGGCGAGTCCGCTGCGCACGCTGACCCCCGCGGCCCGCAGGGTGGCGGCTCCGCCGGCGGCGGGGTCATGCGGATCGTCGACGGCGTACACAACGTTTGCTATCCCGGCGTCGATGATGGCCTGGGCGCAGGGGCCCGTGCGGCCCACATGGTTGCACGGCTCCAGGGTCACCACCATGGTGGACCCGGAAAGGTCGACGCCGGTGCTGATCGCCGCCGCTATCGCGTCGGCTTCGGCATGCGCGGTGCCGGCACCGCGGTGGTACCCAGTCACCAGCTGGCGGCCGTCAGGTCCAATGACGACGGCGCCCACCAGCGGGTTGGCGCCCCGGGGACCCTGCAGGGCGGCTTCCAGGGCGGTTTCCATGGCGGCGGTTTCGGCGGCAGTGAAGGCCGTTACCGGCGTCTGGGCGGCGGTCACTTGGACACCGCCGGGTCCGGGAAGGCGGTCTCGATCTTGACGGCGGAGGCGGCCGTCCGGGCCTGGGTGCGGGAGGCCCGCCACCAGACGATGAAGCCGGCCAGGGTGAAGAAGCCGTAGAACAGGTACATGAAGGCGCTGGCGTAGTAGCCGGCGCTGAAGAGCAGCGGGACGCCCACGATGTCCACGGCAACCCAGATCAGCCAGAACTCGGTCCAGCCGCGGGCCATGCCGTAGGTGGCCAGCAGCGATCCGGTGAAGGTCCAGGCGTCGGCCCACACGGGCGGGTAGGAGCCGAGGGAGTCGAAGAGCGGGGTGAGGGCGGCGGTTCCGGCCGCCAGCGCCAGCACCAGCGCAACCCGGGTTCTGGTGCTGGCCCAGGCGGGGGCAATCGCCGTCGAGGTCCCCGCCGCGCGGCGGCTCTGCTGCCAGCGCTGCCAGCCGTAGACGGCCACGATGATGAACATGACTTGCCGTCCGGCCTGGCCCCACAGGGTGGCAGGCGTGGCGGAACCGAAGACGTTGCCGACGAATACAGTCAGGAGCAGGAGGTTGCCGGCGATGCCCACCGGCCAGGCCCAGACCTTGCGCCGCATGCCGCCGAGCGCACTGGCCAGGCCGAAGATGTTTCCCAGCACTTCGCGCAGAATCAGCACAGATCCGCCCACCGGAATCTGTGCCTCGAAGAGCCAACGCAGGATATCCATGCGCTTGTGTCGTTCCTTCCCTCAAGAGCCCTGACGGCTCCGGGGGTATACGACAGCGAAACGCAGCGGCGAACTGGAACGCCACAAGTACAGCTGTACGTGCTTCTCTCATCCAGACTTTAACTGTCGGTACCGGAATTTCACCGGCTCAACCGTCCGCCGGGCTTTCCGAAGAGGAAACACCGGCTCGCGGGTCGCGGACTGTCACCGCCGGTTCGGACTTACACCGACCCCGGAGCACGTATTGTGTGTTGCTATTCTGACACAACTTGGCGGGTGCCTTGGCTATTCCCGCTGCAAGAACGTCATGCGGCCGTCATGGAGGCCTGCTGGATGGCTCAGGCTAGACGCTGGCGGCCTTGCGCAGCCGGTCGATGGCTTCGGACGGATCCGCTGCCCCGTAGACCGCGGACCCGGCGACGAAGACATTCGCGCCGGCTTCCGCTGCACGGACAATGGTTTCCTCCGTGATGCCGCCGTCAACCTGGAGCGCGACGTTCACGCCCGATCCCTCGATGGCGGCGCGTGCGCGGCGGATCTTGGGCAGCGTGAGGTCAAGGAACCCCTGGCCGCCGAAGCCGGGCTCCACTGTCATGATCAGCAGCATGTCCAGCTCCGAGAGCATGTCCAGGTAGGGCTCCACCGCGGTGGCGGGCCGCAGCGCCATCCCGGCCTTCGAACCCCGGGAACGCAGCTCCCGTGCCAGCTTTACCGGTGCGATCGACGCCTCAGCGTGGAACGTGACGGAAGCGACGCCGGCGTCCGCGTAACCGGGCGCCCAGCGGTCGGCGTCGGAAATCATGAGGTGGGCGTCCAGCGGCACCGGGCTGACCGCCTGGATCCGCTGGACCACGGGAAGTCCCAAGGTGAGGTTGGGGACGAAGTGGTTGTCCATCACATCCACATGCACGGAATCAGCGTTGCTGATTTTCTGCAGCTCGGCTTCGAGGTTCACGAAGTCGGCGGAGAGGATGCTGGGGTTGATGCAGCACTGCGTCATGCGGGGTCCTTTCGCGGGACAGGAGTCGGGTTGTGTGATTCGGCGCGGAGTCAGCGCTTGCGGCGGATGAGGGCGAGGAACATGGCATCCGTGCTGTGGACATGCGGCCACAGCTGGGCGGTCTTCTCATGCCCGGCCTCCAGTCCGCCGCCCAGGCTGACGGCGTCCAGCACGCTGCCTGCGTCCAGCAGTTCCAGGTCCTCGCGTTTGCGCAGGGCATCGCTGACCACCGCGGTGGTTTCGGCCGGGTGCGGCGAGCAGGTCACGTATGCCACGACGCCCCCCGGCCGGACGGCCGCCAGCGCGGAGTTCAGCAGTTCACGCTGCAGCGGCCCCAGGTCGGCCAGGTCCTTCGGAGAGCGGCGCCAGCGCGATTCAGGCCGGCGGCGCAGGGCTCCGAGCCCGCTGCACGGCACGTCCACCAGTACGCGATCAAAGGCGGCGGGCTGTTCCGACCCGACCTCGCGGCCGTCCCCGGTCCTGACGCTCCAGACATCCGACGGCACAGCGGACAGTGCCTGGCTGACGAGCTTGGCCCGGTGCGGCGCGGGCTCGTTGGCCAGGAGCGTGGCCCCGCGTTCATTCGCCAGCGCGCCCAGCAGGGCAGCCTTGCCGCCGGGCCCGGCGCACAGGTCAAGCCAGGCCTCGCCGGCCGGGTTGTTACCTGCTCCGGGACGAGCGGCATCTGCTGCTTCGAAATCTGCCGCCTCGAGGGTGGCCGCAGCGAGGGCCCGGGCCACCAGCTGCGACCCGACGTCCTGCACGCGCGTGGTGCCGGAGCGGACCGACTCCAGCCTGCCGAGGTCACCGCCGCTGGAGAGAGCGGATCCTTCCACCAGCTCGCCGGGAACTGCGCCACTCTCCAGTGCCTCGTCCAGGCTTCCCAGCCCGGGAAGGGCCACCAGATTCACCACCGGCGCGGCGTTGTCCGCCTCCAGCAGCTCGGTGATTTCACTGACCGGGCGACCGTGGGCCACCAGGGACTGGCGCAGGGCGCGGACAATCCACTCCGGATGGGCGTACCGGATGGCGGCAACCTTGTTCTCGTCCTGCTCGCCGGCGACCAGCTCGGCCAGCCATTCATCCAGGCCGCGGGCCGCCACCTTCCGGAGGACGGCATTGATCAGGGCAGACGGGCCGGCACCGATGACTGCCCTGGCCAGGCCGACGGTCTGGTCCAGCGCAGCGTGGGCGGGAACGCGCATGGCGAGCAGCTGATGGACGCCGAGGCGCAGCGCATCCAGGACGGCCGGATCCAGCTTTTCCAGGGGCCGGTCCACGCAGCGGGCCAGGATTGCGTCGTAGGTGCCCTGGCTTCGGAGTGCGCCATAGCTGAGTTCGGTGGCGAACCCGGCGTCCCGCCGGTCGAGGCTGTGCTGGCGGATCCGCGCCGGCAGGACGAGGTTGGCGTAGGCGTCCTCTCCCGCGACCGCGCGCAGCACCTCAAACGCAACCAGCCGGGCAGGATCGGCCCTGCGGGTGCGCTGCGAGGGGGCATTTTCTGTGAAGCTGCGCCGGGGGCCGCGGTTCCGCTCCCTGCCCTGCGCGTTGCGCCGGCTGGGCCCTCCCCCGCCGCGGCGCTGGCCTGCACCGCCGGCACCCGAACCGCGGCTGGAGCCGCCTTGCCCGGATCCGCTTTTGCCGGAGTCGCTCATTGGAATACCACGCTTTCAAGGGAAGCCTGGCCGCGGGCCCAGTCGGCTGCGGCCATCATTTTCTTACCGGCAGGCTGCACTTTGGTGAGTTCGACGGCATGTGAGCCGGTACCCACCAGCACGTCCTTGCCGGCCAAGGCCACCTGGCCGGGCGGAACGCCGATGACGTCTGGACGGAGCCGCACCGGCTCGAGCTTCAGCCGCTGGCCGTCAAGGGTAGTCCAGGCTCCCGGTTCGGGTGTCACTCCGCGTGCCCGCCGGCCCACGGACAGGGCCGGTTCCGACCAGTCGATGCGGCCGTCGTCGAGGGTCAGCTTCGGTGCCAGGGTCACTTCCCCCTGCTGCGGGCGGGGCGATGCCGCGCCGGACCCGACGGCGGACAGTGTCTGGGCGAGCAGGACGGCTCCGCTGTGGGACAGCCGCTCAAGCAGTGCTCCGGAGGTGTCCTCCGCGCCGACGGCCTCGGTCAGCGTGCCGATGACAGGTCCCGTGTCGAGCCCTTCCTCGAGCTGGAACGTCACGGCACCGGTGATGTCGTCGCCGGCGATGACGGCCCGCTGGACAGGAGCCGCGCCGCGCCAGGCCGGCAGCAGCGAGAAGTGCAGGTTGATCCAGCCGTGCCGGGGAATGTCCAGGGCTGCCTTCGGGACAAGCCCGCCGTAGGCGACGATGGCTGCCACGTCGGGACGGGCTTCGGCAATCCGTTCGGTGACGGCAGCGTCCACCCGGGAGGCGTGGATGATGTCGATGCCGAGCTCGGCGGCCCGGGCGGCGACTGGCGACGGCGTCAGGACGCGCTTGCGGCCCACCGGCGCATCCGGCCGGGTCAGCACTGCGACAATCTCGAAGCCGGCGGCCACCAGCGCATCCAGCGACGGCACGGCGACGGACGGTGTTCCGGCGAAGAGGACCCTCATCCGGCAGCGCCGAAGCTGCCGGACCCGGACGTTGGCGCCCCGAAGCTGCCGCCGCCGAAGCTGGAACCGACGGTCTTGGCGCGTTTGGCGGTGGTCTTTTCGGTGATGGAGTCGTAGTTGGCGTTGCGGATGGAGCGCAGGGCGGCCTTGCGGTCCTCACCCTCCAGCCGGTCCGTGAAGAGGATGCCGTCCAGGTGGTCGGTTTCGTGCTGGAAGCAGCGGGCAAGCATTCCCTCCGCTTCCACGGAGACCGGGTTGCCGTTCACATCGACGCCGGTGGCCCGGGTGGCGCGGAAGCGGCGGACGGGGAAGCCCAGGCCGGGGATGGAGAGGCACCCCTCCACCTCGTCCGGCTGGAAGTCCTCGCTGTTCTCCAGCACGGGGTTGATGATGTGGCCTTCGACGCCGCCGATCCGGTAGGTGAAGACCCGGAGGCTGACTCCGATCTGGGGCGCGGCCAGGCCGGCACCTTCCACATCCTCCATCGTTTCGGTCATGTCGGCAACGAGCCTGGCCAGCTCCGGCCCGAAATCCGTGACAGGGTCGGCAACCGTGCGGAGCACGGGATCGCCGATGATACGGATATTCAGAATTGCCATGTGCAGTCATTTCCTCACGGTGACGGGTAACGGGATCCAGTCCAGTTTAGTTGCTGCGCCTTTAGTTGCTGAGCGCCCACCGGCCCAGATGCTACGAATACACCGGCGGCGCCAGCGGCAGCAGCGCGGGGCCTGCGCTCAGGGTGTCAGCGGACATTTCCCACACGCGGCGCAGGGCACAGAACTTCCACCAGTGGTGTTTGAGGACCTCCGGATTTGCGCGGACAGGCCGCACCTCGGTTTCACCGATGGCGACGGCGAGCAGCACCGGGGAGTCGCCGTGCTGCCACGGTTCCCACTCCCCCGCCACGGGATCCACGAGGCTCTCCTCGGCCTTCATGCCCGCAACAAGCTGCATGACTACTTTGTCATCCAGGGCCTTGACCTGGCCATCACGGGTGGTCCCCTTGGTCTTGTAGTCGATGAGGCAGGTGCGTCCGTTGATTTTCGCGACCAGGTCCAGCGTTCCCGCATATCCGACAGTCTTGTTCCACACAGTGATCTCCGGGGCGACCGGTTCCACCCGGAACAGTTCCCACCACTCATCGAAGCGGGCAGCGAAGGCTTCCTCACCGCGGGAGGCAAGCGCCTCCCGCGCTTCCTTCATCTGGTGCGGCCTGCCGAGGGCGCGCAGCGCCACCTGTTCGCAGTAGTAGTGCACCCGGTCCCCCCGCTGCGCTGCCTCGTCCCGGTAGGTTTCGGCTGCCTTTGCTGCACGGCTCACCGCCTGCCGCACCCTTGCCGGGCTGCCGAGGATCTCCGGAAGTGAGGGATCCTTAGCCAGGCTGCTGGCACCCATGTAGCCGAACCAGCCGTCCAGGCCGTGGGCCTGCTGCCCGATGACAGTGGTGATGGAGGGAACTGTGAACTGTTCCGTGGTGGAGCGGGCGTACATGCGGCCATATTCCGTGGCGTGGGCGAGGAGTGGAGCGGTCATGGTGAGACTCTTTCACAGGGGTCTGACAGTGATGCGGCAACAGATTCTTAGGCATGGAAACAGAAAAGCCCGCCCCTCCCAGTTCTTTTTCCTGGGCGGAACGGACTTTCCATCGGTGGGCGATACTGGGTTCGAACCAGTGACCTCTTCGGTGTGAACGAAGCGCGCTACCACTGCGCCAATCGCCCCGATGCATTTGAATGCTAGCGGACGTTTGCCGGTTAACGGAAATCGGCCACTGAAGTGCTGCACACCACACAGCCAGATCCCACTAGCCACGGCCAAAAGAGGGCCACCAGGACCCCCAAACTACACCCCTGTAATTCGAAAATTTGCCTAGAATTCAAGGAAGTAGGGCTGCACCAGCCACGCCGCTGACACTCGATTTGGAGTTTCCCGGAACCTCCCTGTAGAGTTCTTACTCGTTGGAACGCGACGAACTGCCAATGAGGCAAGGAATCGCTGCTCCGAAATGCGGACGTAGCTCAGCTGGTAGAGCACCACCTTGCCAAGGTGGATGTCGCGAGTTCGAATCTCGTCGTCCGCTCGCAGGACACTGTCATGGCACTGATTCCAAGGAATCAACGCCTACACGGTGGGTTGGCCGAGAGGCGAGGCAGCGGCCTGCAAAGCCGTATACACGGGTTCGAATCCCGTACCCACCTCGGTGAAAGCCATGGTTTCCGGTATTTCCGGATGCAATGGGCGATTGGCGCAGCGGTAGCGCGCTTCCCTGACACGGAAGAGGTCACTGGTTCGATCCCAGTATCGCCCACCAGAGCAAGGACACTTGCTTGTAGTTGAATGTTCCACCCCCGGGCAGAACTTCAAAAAATGCGGACGTAGCTCAGCTGGTAGAGCACCACCTTGCCAAGGTGGATGTCGCGAGTTCGAATCTCGTCGTCCGCTCTCTTGATCCCTAGGGATCCGAACCCAGGATACCGCCGGTCCATACCGGCTCCGGGCGATTGGCGCAGCGGTAGCGCGCTTCCCTGACACGGAAGAGGTCACTGGTTCGATCCCAGTATCGCCCACGAAACAAAGCAGCTCCACGGAGCTGCTTTTTTCTTGCCCTCATGCGGTTTGACAAGTTTTGTCAAGAACGCCTTGGCATGCACCTCCTTCGGGGCTAGGATCGAATGCGGAGGAGCGACCTGGCTCCGCGATTGAAGGGAGGTGCTCGTGGGTTTACTTGACGATCTGAAGGGCAAGGCTCAGGGTCTGATCCGCGGCAACGAGCAGGCCATCAAGGACGGCATCACCAAGGCAGGTGATTTTGTCGACTCCAAGACGGGCGGCAAATACACCAGCCACGTGAATAAGGTCCAGACTGGCGCTTCCACTCTCGTTGACAAAGCCAATGAGAGGCCAACCCAGGGACCGGTGGACCACGTTCCGCCGGCTGGGAAGGCACCGTAGCCAAGGACTTTCCTGGGCTTCGCCCCTAAACGTCAAAAAGGTGCCGGTCCCGCCGAGAGGCGGCGCCGGCACCTTTCGCGTCTCCGTAAGAAGGTGGCTTTTCTACCGTGCTCTAGGAAGGCTCATGGTTCTGGCCTTCACGGGCTAGCGCGGTAAGGCGGGAAACGGCCCTGAAGTACTTCTTCATGTAGCCCCCGGTCATCATGTCCTCGGTGAACAGCTTGTCGAAGGGAACACCGCTGGCCAGGATCGGGACATCCTTGTCATAGAGCCGGTCCGCCAGCACCACGAACCTCAGCGCAACAGCCTGCTCGGTAATGGTTTCCACGTCCCGCCAGACAACCCCGTCCACACCGTCAATCAGCTTGCGGTAGCGGCTCGGGTGGACGCCGGCGAGATGGGAGATGAGGCTGCCGAAGTCATCTTCGGCCACGGTCTTGCCGTCAAACTCCGCCTTCATGTGGGCGTGGAGTTCGCTGTTGCGCAGCGGGGCGGGTGCTGCCGGCAGGCCGCGGTGGCGGAAGTCCTCGCCGTCGATCCGGATGACGTCGAACTGGTCTGCCAGGACCTGAATCTCACGCTGGAAGTCCACGGCCGCAAAGCGGCCGTCGCCCAGCGAACCGGGCAGGGTGTTGGAGGTGGCCGCGAGCTTCACGCCGGCGTCGGCCAGTTCCCGCATGAGGCGGGACATCAGGACCGTGTCGCCCGGATCGTCCAGTTCAAACTCATCAATGCAGACGAGCTTGTAGGAGCTCAGTGCGTCAACGGTTTTCCGGAAGGACAGGGCGCCCACCAGGTTCGTGTATTCCACGAAGGTGCCAAAGGCCTTGGGGCCCGGGGCAGCATGCCAGAGTGAAGCCAGCAGGTGGGTTTTTCCAACGCCGAATCCGCCGTCGAGATAAATCCCGGCGCGGTTGTCGTCCTTCTTGCCAAAAAGCTTCTTGAACAGCCCCCCGCCGCTCCCGTTGCTAACGTTTCCGGCAAAGGCCTGCAGGGCGTGCACTGCCGCGGCCTGGCTCGGCTGCTTCAGATCCGGCCGGTAGCTTGCAAAGGACACCTGCCCGAACCTGGGCGAGGGGTAGAAACCTTTGAGGAGCTCATCAACCGACACCGCCGGCGTCCGGGTGGTGAGCTTTTCGATCTGTACCAAGGTGGTCCATTCTGCTGGTGATTAGTCCCAAGCAAGAATACCGGCATCGGCCGCCCGCCCTGCGGGCAACGGCCTACTGCCGGCGGTGCCATGAGCAAGCACACATTTCGCCCTGTTAACACACAGGAGCATTCAAACCGGCCCGTGGCTAGTGTTGGAGCAGTGACCCGCCGTCCCCCGGCCGGTCTGACCAGAGCGTTTCAGTGAAAGGCCATACGTATGTCCTACCCCGTTGAACAGAACCAGAAGTTCGCCGCCTACGCGCACCCCGAGCGGCTTGTTTCCACCGAGTGGCTGGCTGCGGCCCTCGACGCCGGCGCCCTTAATGACGGCAAACTCGTAGTGGTGGAGTCCGATGAGGACGTCCTGCTCTACGAAACCGGCCACATTCCCGGCGCGGTCAAGATTGACTGGCACACTGACCTGAACGACGAAGTGACCCGTGACTACGTGGAGGGCGAGGCGTTTGCTGCCCTGGCCGCAGCCAAGGGCATTTCCCGCGACTCCACCGTGGTCATCTATGGCGACAAGTCCAACTGGTGGGCCGCCTACGCTCTGTGGGTCTTCAGCCTGTTCGGCCACGAGGACGTCCGGCTGCTCGACGGCGGCCGCGACAAGTGGATCGCCGAAGGCCGCCCGCTGACCACCGACGTCCCTTCGCCCAAGGTCGCGGACTACCCCGTGGTGGAGCGCAACGACGCCCCGATCCGCGCTTTCAAGGAAGACGTCCTGGCCCACCTCGGCAAGCCGCTGATCGACGTCCGCTCCCCCGAGGAGTACACCGGCCAGCGCACCCACATGCCCGCCTACCCCGAGGAAGGCGCCCTGCGCGGCGGCCACATTCCCACAGCGGCGTCCATTCCGTGGGCCCGGGCAGCAGCAGAGGACGGCACCTACCGCAGCCGCGCCGAGCTGGAGGCGCTGTACCTCGGCGAGGCAGGGCTCACCGAGGGTGACGATGTCGTGGCCTACTGCCGCATCGGCGAACGCTCCAGCCACACCTGGTTCGCGCTGAAGTTCCTCCTCGGCTTCGAAACCGTCCGCAACTACGACGGCTCCTGGACGGAATGGGGCAACGCGGTGCGTGTCCCGATCGCCAAGGGCTCCGAACGCGGCTCCATTCCGGCAGTTGCCGCGAGGTAAGTGTTTGTAAAAAAGCGGCGGACATGGACAACCTGCGTAAGCTGGAAGTGATGAGTACTCAAGCACTTCCTACCGCGCTGGCGGAGATTGTCGACGACTTCCAGGCACTGAGCGAGCCCGAGCGGCTCCAGCTCCTGCTGGAGTTTTCCCGCGGTCTGCCCGATCTGCCGGAGCGCCTGAACGACCACCCGGAACTGCTGGAACAGGTGGTGGAATGCCAGTCGCCTCTCTTCCTCACCATTGAGACGGAAAAGAACGACGGCGGTTCCCCCGCCTACCGCCTGTTCTTCAAGGCGCCGCCGGAAGCCCCCACCACCCGTGGTTTCGCCGGGGTGCTCCATGAAGGACTGGACGGCCTCACCGCCGAGGAGATCCTGGCTGTTCCCGACGACATGCCGGAACTCCTCGGCCTGACCCGCGCCATCACGCCGCTGCGCATGCGTGGCATGACCGCGATGCTCGGGCGCATCAAGCGCAAGGTGGCCGCCGCGGCCCGGCTCCACGCCTAGGAGTCCGGACCCGCATGGCGCGCAAGAACACGTCGCAGGGAACGCCTGCCACAGCCGTTCTGGCTGCGGCAGGCGTTTCCTTTAATCTGCACCCGTACAGCCACGATCCGGCCGCCGCCAGCTACGGGCTGGAGGCGGCCGAGGTCCTGGGGATCGATCCTGCGCGGGTATTCAAGACGCTAATGGTGGAGATCGACGGCCGGCTGGCCGTCGGCGTCGTTCCCGTCAGCGGAAGCCTTGACCTGAAGGCCATCGCTGCCGCCCTGGGCAGCAAGAAGGCCGCCATGGCGGATCCCGCTGCGGCTGAGCGGCGGACGGGCTACGTCCTGGGCGGAATCTCCCCGCTCGGCCAGCGGCAGCCCTCCCCCACTGTCATTGATGAAAGCGCCCTCGCGTTGGACACCATCCTGGTGTCCGGCGGCCGGCGCGGCCTCGATATCGAGCTGGACCCCCGGGACCTCGTGCGCCTCACGAAAGCCGTCACGGCACCAATCGGTACGGGCTCTTAGTTGGGCACAGGCTCTTAGGTGGGCACAGGCTCTTAGGTGGGCACACCAGGGCCGGAATCCGGACTGCCGCCCATCCCCGGATTAACACGCGGCGCCAGCTGCTGCTGCAGCCACGCCCGGACGAGCCCCTCCCAGCGGACCGGATCCGCGTTCCACTCCTTGGCATGCCGCGCGCCCTCGAACGGCTCGAACGTGACCACGTCGGGGTTCTTTTCG
Organism: Arthrobacter sp. NPDC057009; assembly: GCF_042673905.1. NCBI lineage: Bacteria > Bacillati > Actinomycetota > Actinomycetes > Micrococcales > Micrococcaceae > Arthrobacter > Arthrobacter sp. NPDC057009. The sequence continues at coordinate 10,565 of NZ_JBHUSB010000015.1, read as the reverse complement.
GCGAGGAGGGCCGACGGCTGGTAGGGAACGTACTCGTCGTCCACGCTGTGGACGATGAGGGTCGGCGTCCTGAGTTCCACGGCCCGCGACACCCAGTCCATGGATTTCAGGTCCACGGGCGCCGCAAGTCCGGTGAGCCGGCGGCCCACCTTGTGCCCCATCATCAGCTGGCCGTAACGGCCAACGGCGGACGGAATCCGGTTGAGTTCAGCATGGTGGGCCAGCACGTTCACCCAGTCGATGACGGGCGCGTCAAGGACCATTGCCCGGATGACCTGCCTGTGCTCCGACAGGTCGGCGGTCTGCAGGCAGATGGCCCCTCCCATCGACCAGCCGAACAGGACCACGTCCTTGGCCCCGCGGGCGAGGGCAAAGGAGATGGCGGCGTCCACGTCCCGCCACTCAGTGGAGCCCAGCCCGTACCGGCCGTCGAATGCCGCCGGAGCCAGGCCGTCATTCCGGTAGGAGACAAGGAGATTGGGCAGTCCCAGTTCGTGGACTACGCGTGCTCCGCGGAGGCACTCCTGCCGGGTGGCACCGCGCCCGTGGACCATGATGGCCCAGGTTTCGGCCCCGGGCTCCCCCGGAATGAGCCAGGCCGGGGCAGTTCCGCCCTCAACCTCGATGCCGGCATCCTCGAACGCCAGGCCGACGTCGGAGGGAAACTGGTACGTGGCGCCGCCCCACCAGCCGCGCGCTGCGGCTTCCAGGTTGCCGCTGTACACGGCCTCGACTTCGCGGAGCACCGTGCGCTCGGCCGGCGAGTAGGACAGGATCCTGCCGATCCGGGCGTGACCGGCGCCGCCGTCGAAGAAGAGGCTGTAGGTTCCATCGTGCGTCGTTTCCGGCGTGGCCGCGAGAATGACCTGCTGTTCCCTGCCCTCTTTGATGACCGCCAGAATCTCCTGGTCCGCGGCCCGCACCCGGGCGGGAGTGAGGACGCGGCGGGCGAAGTAGAGGGCGAGGGCGGACGATCCGGCACCGAGCAGCGCGGCTGCCGTGCCGCCGGCAATGATTCCCCCGAGTGTCCACTTCGCCCGAAGGGTCATGGCGTTGCCCTGGCCAGTAGCCGGGGCAGTCAAAGCAGCCTGCGCAGAATCCATGCCACCCATCTTGACGGATCGGGCCCCATACGGCACATTCACTGCCAATGCAGGCCGGCCAAATACGTGCGGGCACAAATACATGCATGCTCTGGCGGCCGGGACTAGGCTGATGCCATGAGCGATCCAATCGTCATTCTCACAGAAGAGCCGCTGGGTGCGGACGACCGCGTAAACATCGAGCGCCTGGTGAACGGAGGTGACGCGCCCCTGGTGGTTCTGGTGCCGGCCAACACGGAACGGCATCTGCTGGTGGACTTCCTCGAAAACCTGTCGATGCTGGACATCGCCAAGGCCTTCCGGGAGCTGACGTCGCACGCTCCGGATCCGGCCGAGGAACGGGCCGCGGCCGACGCCACGCTCGCCACCTCGGTCACCGCTTTGGAAGGCCTGGGCGGCGGCGTTGCCGGCGAGGTGGTGGACGGCGGGGCCGTCAACGGCCTCGTGGCCAAGGTCAAGGAGCTTGGAGCCGCCCAGGCAGTGGTCATCACCAGGCCGCATGCCGTGGCGGACACGTTCCACACGGACTGGGCCAACCGGGCGCAGGACAAGCTCGGCCTGCCGGTACTGCACCTGTATGCAGGCTCGGGATTTATCGGGGACTCCTGAGCGTTGGTCCGACTATGAGCACTCCTGAGAATTCCGACCTCACCACCACTGCCGGCGCAGCACCTGCCGCCGGCCGCTCCGACGAAGACTGGCGCAGGGAACTGACCCCCGAGGAATACCACGTGCTGCGCCAGGCCGGCACGGAACGCCCCTACACCGGCGAATATTGGGACACCCACACCGCCGGTGTGTACAACTGCCGGGCGTGCGGGACCGAGCTGTTCACCAGCAAGGAGAAGTTCGATTCGCACTGCGGCTGGCCGTCGTTCTGGGCTCCGCTGGCCGAGGGGCGGGTGCGCTATATCCACGACCGGACTTTGGGCATGGACCGCATTGAGGTGCGGTGCGCCAACTGCGACTCCCACCTCGGCCATGTCTTCGAGGGTGAGGGCTACGGCACTCCGACCGACCAGCGGTACTGCATTAACTCCATCTCACTGAAGCTGGTTCCGGCCGCCGAGGACCAGCAGGCCTGAGGTTGCCGGGCGCTGCGCCTGACGGTTCTTTCCGCGGCCTCGAGCCTTACAGTTTCTTATGCTCGTGCCTACGAACGATTAGCAAGCCTGTCCGCTTGCTACGCTCGCCGTACAAGCTCAGATGACCAGGAAGGCGAGGCCAGTGATGACCGCAACCGTACACACAGCACCAGTCCGAATCTCCGCAGAAAACCCTGACTGGCAGCGCCTTAAGGCCGCCGCCGTTGCCCTGCGGACCCTGCAGGTGCAGGACGGTTCCATCCCTGACCAGGCCGCCCATGTGGCCGCGCGCGGCCACGTCACAGCCATGGTCGAGGCCATCGAAGCACTGGCACCGGCATTCCCCCACGACGCCCTGTACCTGGACCTGGTGTGCCGCGACTTTGGCCGCTGGGCCGGGGACGGGTTCGGGGTGCCGGACTTCCTGGACTCCCTGCTCGCCTTCCAGCCGCAGGCAGACCGTGAGAACGGACTGCAGCACCTGGTGATCTTCCCCATGTACACGCAGAACGGCAGCAGCAGCCGGCTTGTGGAGGCCGTCCTCATCGACGTAGTCTGGCCCGACTTCATCGCCGGCCTGGAGCAGGACGACTACTCGAACCGGCTGTTCGTGCCCATCCGGTTCATTGATTTCACCCCCGGCTACGACACCAACTCCGCCGTGCTGTTCCCCGAGACCGTTGCCGTCCGGGCGACCCCCAGGTTCACATGGGGTGCCATTTTCGCCGACCGGGAAGCGGCACGGTTCCGCCGCGTCCTGCGTGCCGCCGCTGACATCACCTCCCTGGAGCTGCCGACCGGAGCCGCCGAACTCCTCGACGACCAGGAACTCACCGAAAAGACCTTCGTCATGTGGGACCTGATCCATGACCGGACGCACATGCGCGGGGACCTGCCGTTCGATCCCTTCATGATCAAGCAGCGGATGCCCTTCTTCCTGTACTCCCTCGAGGAGCTGCGGTGCGACCTGACGGCCTTCCGGGAATCCGTGAAGATCGAAAAGGACGAGGCCGCGGATCCGGAAGCCCGGCGGCATGCCAAACTCGTGCAGTACGCCGTCATTTTCGACCGTATCTTCCGGTTCGCCATCACCGGCAGCCGGGTGCGCAACTACGACGGGCTCGGCGGCCAGCTCCTCTTCGCGTGGCTGCACCAGCACCGCGTCCTCCACTGGACCGACAGCCGGCTGAGCATCGACTGGGAACACGTCGCCGGCACCGTCGTGGAGCTGGGCGCCCGGATCGAGGAGCTTTACTGGCGTTCCATCGACCGGCCCAAGACCGCCCACTGGCTGGCGGCCTACGAGCTGATCTCGGGCACCGTCACGCCGAACCCGGCTTCGGTCTGGGCCAAGGGGCCGGGCGCCCTTCCCCTGGACGGGCCGCCGCGTGGCCTCACGGACCAGGTCCTGGACGATGAGTTCCCGCTGTCCATGTTCTACGAGGCCCTGGAAAAGAAGATGCGCCCCGTCATTGAATCCACGGCAGGCATCACCGGATCCTCCGATTCCGTTATGCCGGCTGAAGGCGACGCCGCGGCGGCGGCATGACGGACGGCAGCACGGCCACCGGCAGTCCACTGCGCGTGCTGGTCACGGGCGGCAGCGGGCCTTCAGGGATCGCCGCCGCCCGCGCCCTGCTGCAGGCCGGCTTCGCCGTCTTCACGGTGGGTTCGGACAAGGCGCGGATCGAAGCTGCCGCGAAAACCGCGGGCGGCGTTACACCGCTCGTGTGCGACCTCGCCGACCTCTCCGCCGTGCGGCAGCTGCACCAGGAGCTCGCCCGCACGTCCGGAAGGATCGACGGCGTCATCCACCTCGTGGGCGGCTGGCGCGGCGCGGAGGGCATCACCGGCCAGACGGACGAGGACTGGGACTTCATGGAACGCAGCGCCCTCACGACGCTGCGGAACGTGACCCGGGTTTTCTACGACGACCTTGCCGCCTCGCCCTGCGGGCGGTTTGCCATGGTGTCATCGACGTCCGTGGACAGTCCCTCCGCCGGCGTCGCCAGCTACGTGGCGGCCAAGGCCGCCGCGGAGGCCTGGACCATGGCCATGGCCGAGGGGTTTAGGAACGGGGACCCCCGATCCGAGACGGGCCAGCGCAGCGCCGCCGTCGTCTTCGTGGTGAAGGCGCTGGTGGACGCGGGCATGCGCAGCACGCAGCCCGAGCGGAAGTTCCCCGGCTACACCGACGTCGAGCAACTGGCGGCGGCCGCCGTCGGACTTTTTAGCCAGCCTGCCGCGGAGCTGAACGGGCAGCGGCTGCTGCTGGCCACGGTGCCGGCTGGCACTGCAGATACACAGAATGCCGCAACTACCTAGACTGAAAGCGTGACCAAAGAGATGACAACAACGGTTGAAACTGCCGGCAGCGGCACCATGTCCAGGCTCCACGACGCGTCCGTGCGCGGATTTGCCTCGGACAACTACTCGGGGGTGCACCCCGAGGTGCTGGCCGCCCTGGCGGCTGCCAATGAGGGGCACCAGGTGTCCTACGGCGAAGACGCCTACACGGCCCGCCTGCAGGAGCTGATGGAGGAACACTTCGGCCCGGGCATTGAATGCTTCCCGGTGTTCAACGGCACCGGGGCCAATGTGCTGTCCCTCCAGTCCCTCCTCCCCCGCTGGGGTGCGGTGGTGTGCGCGTCGACGGCGCACATCAACATGGACGAGAACGGTGCCCCGGAGCGCGTGGGCGGCATGAAACTGCTCCAGGTGCACACCCCCGACGGCAAACTCACTCCGGAACTCATCGACCGCGAAGCGTGGGGCTGGGGCGACGAACACCGCGCCCAGCCGCTGGCCGTCTCAATCACCCAGACCACCGAACTGGGCACCTGCTACACGCCGGACGAGGTCCGGGCGATCGCCGACCACGTCCACGCCAGGGGCATGAAGCTGCACATGGACGGGGCGCGGCTGGCCAACGCCGCGGCGCACCTGGGTGTTCCGCTGCGGGCGTTCACGCGCGACGCCGGCGTGGACATCCTGTCCTTCGGCGGCACCAAGAACGGGCTGCTGTTCGGCGAGGTGGTGGTGGCGCTGAACCCGGAGGCCGCCCACGGGCTGCTGTTCCTGCGCAAGATGAACATGCAGCTGGCCTCCAAAATGCGGTTTATGTCGGCGCAGTTCATCGCCTTGCTCGACGGTGACCTGTGGCTTCGCTCGGCCGCCCACGCCAACGCTATGGCCGCGAGGCTGCGAGCCGCGGTGGAGGCAATCGACGGCGTGGAACCCACCCAGAAGACCGAGTCCAACGGGGTTTTTGCGGTCCTGCCCCACGGCGTGGCGGACAGGCTCCGGGAGTCCTTCCGCTTCTATGACTGGAATGAGGCGACCGGTGAGGTCCGCTGGATGTGCTCCTTCGACACCAGCGAGGAGGACGTCGATGCCTTCGTCGCGGCCATCAAAGCGGAACTTGCCCGGCACGGGTCCGCGCAAACGTCTGCGCAGTAACATGCGCAGGATTGGGTGAGCAGGCGGCGAGCCTGCCGGAATTGGCGGTTTCCATTGCATACCCTGCGATTGTGAACGCACTTGCCCAGGTTCCCGCGAGTTTTCTGTATGCGCTGGGAACGCTCCGCAAAGCACGCTGCCGCAGCGAGCTGCGCCTCGACGAGATCCCGGCGCCGGCGCGGCTGGCGCCATTCGCCGTCGCCCTCGGCGCCGAGGTCATCGTTCCCAGCAGCGGCAGGGACCGCACGCCGGTCCACGGGCCCGCAGCCATGGCGCTGTCGGGTTCGGCCGCCGCCGGGACCGCAGCCGGAGCCTCGGCTGGAGACGATGACAACGACGGCGAGGAACTCGCCACCGGCCGCTTCATCCTGCTGCACGATCCCGACGGCTCCGCGGTGTGGGACGGCGAGTTCCGGATCGTCACCTACATCCGCGCACAGCTCGATGCCGAAATGGGCAACGATGAAATGCTCGGCTCCGTGGCGTGGACGTGGCTCGTCGAAGCCCTCGAAACCCACCACGCCCCGTACCGCGCCGCCGGCGGGACCGCCACGCGCGTGCTCTCCGAAAGCTTCGGAACGCTGGCGGACCGGCCCGCCTCGATAGACATTGAACTCCGCGCCTCCTGGACGCCCGCAGGCGCCGACGTCCAGGCACACCTCGAGGCGTGGTCGGACATGGTGTGCACGTTCGCCGGGCTCCCGCCGCTGCCCGACGGCGTCTCCGCGCTTCCCCGCCGGCGCCGCAGCTAGGGCGTACTGCCGGTAAACTAGGGACACCATGACCCCTCAAAAACCGGATAACACCACAGCCGGCGCCCCGGCTGCTGACACAACACCCCATATAACGGTGGAAGGCTTTGATAGCCGGGTCCCCGTTGTCATTGATCTTGATTCCCCCCGCGACGGGGTGCCGCTGGTCATCGAAACCCAGGCTGGGCTGGAACGCTGTGCCGCGGCCATCGCTGCAGGGACGGGCCCTGCCGGTGTGGACGCCGAACGCGCCTCGGGCTTCCGCTACGGGCAGCGCGCGTTCCTCGTCCAGATCCGCCGGGAAGGTTCCGGCACGTGGCTGATCGACCCCGAGCCGTTTGAGGACCTGCGGATCATCAATGACTCCCTGCGCGGCGTCGAATGGATCCTGCACGCCGCCAGCCAGGACTTGCCCTGCCTCTCGGAACTGGGCATGTGGCCGGACAAGCTGTTCGACACCGAACTCGCAGCCCGCCTGGCCGGGCTTCCCCGGGTCGGCCTGGCAGCTGTTATCGAGCAGCTGCTGGGATTCGGACTCGCCAAGGAGCATTCGGCGGCCGACTGGTCCACCCGCCCCCTGCCGGAACCGTGGCTCAGGTACGCAGCCCTCGACGTCGAAGTCCTGACCGAACTGCGCGAGGAACTCATCGAGCTCCTGGAAGCTGACGGAAAGCTGGAATTCGCCGAGCAGGAGTTCGCGGCCATCCTGTCCGCCGGGCTTGCACCGCCGAGGGTGGACCCCTGGCGCAAGACATCCGGACTCCACCAGATCAGGGACCGCCGCCAGCTCGCCGCCGTTCGGGAGCTGTGGCTGGAACGGGACGCCCTGGCCCAAAAGCGCGATGTTGCCCCGGGCCGGCTCATCCCCGATTCCGCCCTCGTCGCCGCTGCCAAGGCGATGCCCACCACCGTGCCGCAACTGCTCGGCACCAAGGGGTTCCACGGCAGGGCCGCCCAGCGGGAGGCTCCCCGCTGGCTGCGGTGCATTGCTGCGGCCCGGGCACTCGAAGACCTCCCGCCGCTGCACTTGCCCACCAACGCCCCGCCGCCCCCTCGGGTATGGGCAGACCGCGACCTTCCAGCGGCCGAGAGGCTGCAAACCGCCAGGCCGCTCCTGCAGGAAAGCGCGGACCGGCTCAAGCTTCCGCTCGAAAACCTGCTGACCCCGGACTATCTTCGCCGGGTCGCGTGGCGGCCACCGGAGGATATCAGCGAAGCCGCCATTGCCGAGGAACTGCGCCAGCTGGGTGCGCGGCCGTGGCAGATCGAGCTAGTGGCACCGCTGATCACCAAGGCGTTCCTCAACCCCCAGCCCCTTCCACCCAAGGAAGCCCGGGAGGCAAAGGAACAGACCGGTTAGGGTTGGTTCCTGTTGCAAGCCGCGGCCAGCCCCGGCCCGTCCTGCCACTGGATGCCGGCCGAAGTCTGGGGCAAAATGAATACTGCGGACGGAACGGCCCCGTTGTCGCACCCAGGTGCTGACCAGAACACGCCGCTAGACGGCCATTGGTGGCGTTCCGTCCGCCCTATTACGGCTCCGTCTCCTCTACTACCGCACGGTTCGGCAACCTCCAGGGCTGCGCCGCGATCCCCATGACTTCGACGGGATCGACGGCTACGCAGGCCTGGTCAATCAGCACGGCCCCGCACCTTCGGAAGCTCTTGACCGGTTCGAGAGCCCGGAAGCTCTTGACCGGTTCGAGAGCCCGATAGCTCTTGACGGCAGTTTGAACCGGCACTGCCCGTAGATCCACGGCCTGACTGGCCATCATCCACTGCAGCCTGGAAGGGCGCCTGCGTCCAGATGAATGCCGCCATCAAGCCACGCATCGTACCTGTTGCAGCTGATATTACTCGCGAGTAACGTTGTGTTCACCGATGCCCGGTGCCGGACAGTTGGGCTGTCCGGCCCAGACCGCACGCCCGTCTCAACGAGGAGCCATAGAATGAGCGCCGCAGATTTCCGCAAGCTTGCCGATCTCTTCCCGGATGAGACAGTCACCCATTCCTCCGTACAGGACATTGAGCTCCCTGCCGCGGACGGCGTTGCCAGCGCAGGCGTCCTCGCCCTGATCACCCTCGACAACGGGCTGGATCATTCGAAGCCCACTACTCTGGGCCCCAATTCGCTGGTCGAACTGGGAACTGCCCTCGAAGGGCTGCGCGAGCGGGCGGCCGCCGGTGAGATCGCGGCGGTTGGCGTGACGGGCAAGCCGAACTTCTTCGTCGCCGGCGCCGACCTGTCCGCGGTCACGTCCCTGCAGAAACGGGAGCACGGCCTGTGGATGGCCCAGCTGGGCCACGAGGTCTACTCCACTCTGGCCAACCTGGGCATCCCCAGCTTCGCCTTCATCAACGGTGTGGCCCTGGGCGGGGGCCTGGAGATTGCGCTGCAATCCACCTACCGCACTGTTTCCACTGCCGCCGGTGCGCTGGCGCTTCCCGAGGCCTACCTTGGACTGGTGCCGGGGTGGGGCGGCGTATACCTTCTTCCACGGCTGATCGGGCCGGAAAACGCCGTCAAGGTAATGATCGAGAACGCGCTGAACAACAACCGCACACTCTCCGGCACCGACGCATTTCAGCTCGGCATCGCGGATGCGCTGTTCGAGCCGGAGGACTTCCTGGACCAGTCGATCGCCTGGGCAGCCAGCGTGATAGCAGGCGCAGCACCGGAACGGCCCGCCGCCGTCGATCCCGCCGACCCCGCGGTTGCCGCTCGTTGGGCGGATGCCGTGGCTTCCGGCCGCGCATACGTTGAGGCCAAGACGTCGGATGCCTCGCCGGCACCGGCCGAAGTGCTCAACATCATGGCGGCGAACCGCACCATGAGCCAGGCGGAGTCGGCTGCGCTCGAATGCGAAACACTCGCCGGCCTTATGCAGACCGACGAGTTCCGTGCCACCGTTTACGCCTTCCTTGACCTCGTGCAGAAACGTGCCAAGCGGCCCGCCGGAGCGCCCGGCCGCGAACTCGCCCGGCCTGTCACCAAGGTCGGCGTGGTCGGCGCAGGATTGATGGCCAGCCAGCTCGCCCTGCTGTTCGCCCGCCAGCTCGGCGTTCCCGTGGTCATGACCGACATCGACCAGGACCGCGTGGACAAGGGAGTCGCCTACGTCCACAACGAAGTGGACAAACTGGTGGCGAAAGGCCGGTTGGGCAGTGAGCCCGCCGCCAAAGCCAAGTCGCTCCTGACGGGGTCTGTTTCCAAGGAGCCGTTTGCAGACGCCGACTTCGTCATTGAGGCGGTGTTCGAGGAACTGAACGTCAAGAAGCAGGTGTTCGCCGAGCTGGAGGCCCTCGTCTCGCCGGAGTGCATCCTTGCCACAAACACGTCCTCCCTGTCCGTAACCGCCATGGCCGCAGACCTGCGGCACCCGCAGCGCCTGGTGGGCTTCCACTTCTTCAATCCTGTGGCCGTCATGCCGCTCCTGGAAATCGTCCGGGCACCGAAGACGGACGACGCCGTACTCGCGACCGCCTTCGAACTCGCCAAGGGCCTGAAAAAGACAGCCGTCCTGGTCAAGGATGCCCCGGCCTTCGTGGTCAACCGGATTCTGCTGCGGCTCCTGGGCGAGGTCACGGCCGCCTTCGACGAGGGCACGCCAGCCCATGTTGCGGATACCGCGCTGCGCCCCATGGGCCTTCCCATGACGCCGTTCACCCTCCTCGCCATGGTGGGACTGCCGGTGGCCCAGCACGTGCAGGAATCCCTGCACACGGCCTTCGGCGACCGCTTCCCGGTTTCACAGAACCTGCAGAAGCTTGTCGACAACAACATCAGGTCCCTGTGGGCGCCCGGGGAGGACGGCGGACAGGAAATCCCGGCTGCCGCCTCGGCCCTGATGTCCTTCGGCAGCACGCCGTCGACCGCGGAGGAAGTGCTGCGCCGGACCCAGGACGCCCTTGCCGAAGAAATCGGTCTGATGCTTGAAGAAGGTGTGGTGGCCGCACCCCAGGACATCGACCTGTGCATGATCCTGGGTGCCGGCTGGCCACTGTTCCTGGGCGGCATCACCCCCTACCTCGACAGGGTGGGAGCCTCGGAGCGCGTCAACGGCAAGCGGTTCCTCCCGCCGGGCGTGGCATCCCGGTCCTGATCCAGCCCCAGATCCAGCGCGAACGTACACTTGTGGCCCCTCCGGAAGGGGCCACAAGTGTACGTT